>JABDLW010000713.1 GCA_013001805.1 Saprospiraceae bacterium
GCATTGACATTAGATTTAAAACCCAATAGCTTGGCTATTCGATCAGAAATGAGATCTGGTATAATGGCTAATACCGAACATGTGACCCAAAAAACGATCCAAATTAAAGTACTGCTCACCAGCCGACGCTGAGCCCGGTATTGCCCCACAATCCGGTAGATGTAGTAGATCGCGATAATAGGAACGAGCCATTGATAGAATTGCAAAGCTTACCTGGGATTTACTCTGTCTTATAAATAATTTTCTGCACCGAGCTACTGCTGGATTTACTGCCAATATACATCGTTTGAAACATATCCGGGTTATTCTGCACAATTGGGTAAATATTTCTTCGGGTCGACCCGCTGATACCATCCAGAATGAGATGCGTAATTCCCTCCCGCTTTAAAAGTTCCAATTGTTGCTGTTCTAGTTCGGGAGTGTAATTTTCACCCTGCACTCCCAGTCTTGCACCTTTCTTACCTGAAATCACATAAAACAGTCGGGGTTTAATAGACATGACATAGGCATCCTCAGGCAAGTTGTCCTTTGACCATCTTGCCACATCGATAAAATCATCATAGCCCGGACCATTTCCGACTGCGCTTTTGGTGATATTTACATTGGCGCCATATAAATTGACTACTAATACCTGAGCCAGAAATATGAGACCTGCCAGGGAAACCAAGCCACTCCCCCGGAGATTAAGTCTGCTCAGACCAAGTTTTATTAACCCATCAAAGCCCACATAGGTATAGTATATGAGAAAGGGAAGTAGAATGGATAAATACCGTATCACCACCATCTCCGCAGGTGTATTGCTTGCGACCATAATCACTAAGAAAACTATGACCGTATATAATGCACTCAAATCTTTCTTTCGGATGCCGATGACAAATCCTGATGCCATAACCACGAGTATTAGTAAGTAGAACCAATTAGTGGTAGGCAATTGTGAACTCTGAAAAAAGGTTTGAAAGCGGAAAGTTTCAGCGCTCATAAGCATCTGCCCTAAGACATGATAAGCCGCGATGCAATTTTGTTCCAGTAGTTCAAAAATATTGAAGCTCAAAAACATATTAGCTTGTGAAATGCCTTGGGATTGCTGCCAAATTTGTAACCCAATGCCACCAATCAACAGTGGAACCACAATGATGGCAAATTTCCTGAACTCGGGTGTTGCCCAAAGTCCAGTACGGGATTCTTTCTTGAAGAGCCCTGTCCATGGTACCTGTATCCCAAGGTAAAGTACCGAAGCAGCCAGCAGGCCAATGCCCACACTGCGTGTAAGAAAAGTCATTATGATTCCCGCTACAACCAGTAGCAAGTACTTCCAGCTGACTTTGGGTGCCTCGCTATATTTCAAGATCAAAATAATGCTGAGAATAGACCAAAATATATACGGCGTTTCGGTCATGGTGTCTGTGGAACTGCCAATCAAATAGGGCGAAGTAACACAGATGAGGGCCAACAGAACCGACAGTACCAAGGAGTGCCGTCGGTGAAACAGATTTATCAGCAGTGGGAAGATGAGCAGAGCGAGTGCGGTGATAAGCACTTTCATCTTGATGATATCAAAACCCCAAATCTTGTAAATAGGCGCAAGGATCAAAGGTAGACCCAAAGAAGCCAGGGAATTTGGAGTCTCAGAAGGACTTTCCAACCTCAGGGCTGTACCACGTTCAACCAGTGATTGTGCCAAAATGAGGTATTCAGCATTGTCACCATTCGGGGATATGTCTTTTGTGAAAGAGCCGATGTACACCGCCGCAATTGCTCCAAATGTAAGGAACAACATAATCCGATCAAGTTTACGCGTTTCCTGGGCTCCGCTCAGATATCGCCATCCAAAATATCCGAAGCAGCCCACGAGAACAATGCTGATGAGATTCTCAAAAAATATTAGCCCGGGAATGGATGCGATCAGTTCGTTGGTAAAATCTGCACTATTATTCAATGTGACCAGGAACTTCATCAGCATTCCAAATATGACCAGGACAAACAGGTTCGGAATCAGTCGGGGATACGCTTCGAAATTAAACGCGAGGCTTTTCGATTTCTTAGTTGTTTTTTTAGACTTCTTGGCAGAAGTCCTTTTGCTTTTCTTCTTTACCTTACTCACTTACGCTTTTACATTAAATGGCAATGCTATTACATGTTTAAGCTCATGGAAAATCTAAAATCAAATTTAGTGAAAATTCAATACATTATAGAATTTCAACATTTATGAGCTCGGTCAGGCAGTTTGCCTTATGAAGTACCTTAACAATGAAAATAGAACTCGAGTGGGTCTGTACTACAAGGAATAGTGTACTAAGTTTTTAAACTCCTTTAGCCTGGATTCTAGTTCGTGAGATTGAATGTTTTTTAATTTATCAAGACTAAATTCTTCAACACAAAATGAGGCCATTGCGGAACCGACAATCAAAGCGCGTTTCAGATTTTCAAAACTCGTGTCATTTGACTTTTCCAAATATCCCATAAATCCACCGGCAAAAGTATCACCGGCGCCGGTCGGATCTTTTACCTCCAAAAGCGGCAAGGCAGGCGCAAAGAAGACTTCATCCTCATGAAACAGGAGTGCTCCATGTTCACCTTTTTTAATCACCAGGTATTTGGGGCCCAACTTAAAGATGGCCCGAGCAGCTTTTACCAATGAATATTCTCCGGATAATTGCCTAGCTTCTTCGTCATTGATGGTAAGTACATCTACCATCTCAATGGTTTTGAGGAGACTATCCATCGCCACGTCCATCCAGAAGTTCATAGTATCCATGGCAATTAGTTTGGGTCTCTGTTCCATTTGTTGAATTACTGCCATTTGAATATCGGGAGTCAAGTTGCCCAACATGAGAAATTCGGCATCCTGATAAGACTCCGGCAATTCAGGGACAAAATCTGCTAATACATTCAGATCTGTTACTAATGTATCTCTTTGATTGAGATCCTCATGATATTTTCCCGCCCAAAAGAAGGACTTTCCTCCCTTGACAATCTGCAGTCCCTGAGTATCAATACCGCGGTTGTTAAGTGCTTTAATCTCTGATTTTGGCCAGTCATCACCAATGATTGAAACTAATTTTTGATTCTGGCTAAAATAAGATGCTGCCCATGAAATGTAAGTGGCAGCCCCTCCGATGACTTTTTCAACTTTGCCAAATGGTGTTTCAATGCTATCAAAAGCTACAGTTCCTACAGTAAGTAGACTCATACAGACATTTTGGATTTACTAATGCCGGCGAAGATAAATAAAGCCTGACCAAAAAGGGACTTTGACCCGGTATTCCTAAAAAGCAATCATCTGCTTTTCAAAAAAGCCTTCGTTGCCAGACGATAAATCCACCAGCAAACCAGACCAATTACCAACAGCCCTGGTAAACTTCCCAGGGGATCATCAACGATTGCCAGTACATCGGTCCGTTTGTAAATGGCTACAGGTATGGCCAATAAGATCCCGATTAGTGCTTCTCCAGTGATCAAACCCGATGCAAGAAGAAGCCCGGTCTGATCGCTTCGCTGTTTAGCAATTGCAAAGTCTTCTGAACTAGTTTGTTTTCGCCTTTTTTGATAAATGCTCACCAACAAGGCGATAACTCCACCTACCCAAATGGCGCTATCAAGTTCGAAAGGCAGGTACAGACCTACAGCAATTGCCAGAACCGGTAATCTAAAACTGCCCCTCCTCTCCTGAATTTTGTCGAGAATAATGATCAAAATGCCAATTGCTGCACCAATATAGACCATTGTCCAGGGCAGATCTCCATCGAAGACTCCTCGTGCCACACTTTCCATGAGAGTGGCCTGTGGTGCTGTCAGTGAATCAGGCCTGGCTTCGGTGGCCGGACCAAACCCATAAGCTGTATGTAGCAACTGCAAGATGAGGGGTAAGACAAATGCAGCGGCAATTACTCCAACCATTTGCATGATCTGTTGCCGATATGGAGTAGCCCCAAGGATATATCCAGCTTTCAGATCCTGCATATTATCACCAGCTATGGCGGCTGCGCAACATACGACTGCCCCAATCATAATAGCCGCAGCGGGGCCTTTTTCCGCTCCCGAACCCAAAAGAGCTAATAAAATCAAGGAGGCGGTGAGTATAGTGGCAATCGTCACTCCGGATATCGGATTGTTAGAACTGCCAACCAGTC
>JABDLW010000728.1 GCA_013001805.1 Saprospiraceae bacterium
GGCTTAATATCGTGTCAAAAGAACCTTCCCACCAGCCAGCATACACTCCAATTAAAATCGACAGAAGATAGGCAATGATGATAGAGAGGAGATTGATGACTAACGTGCGTGGAATCGCATCGATAATCATCGACCAGGCGGATTTTCCATTTATTCTGGACGCACCAATATTAAAAGTGAGCGCGTCAAAAATCCATTGGTGAAATTGGTTGTTCATTCCGTGCCACACAACTTTGGGTAGATACGAGAGATGAGGTGTTTCGCTTGTCAGAATTCCCTTCAGCAATTCATCCATTCTTATTACCGCATCGTGGGTAGGATATTCTTCCATATAAACATCGACTTCTTGCTTAACTAATTCCAGATCCATTGGAAATGAGTTGAGAAAGTTCAAGAAATCAATTTCGGTGACTTGAGATTCTGTTTGATTCAATTCCATGTAATGGTTAACCAGAGAAGTAACAAGTGCAGCTGACTTATATTTATCGATAAGGGACTGGGCATATTGACGTTCCGCAGGGGGTAAGGAATAGTAATCTTTTGGTAAATCCGACGGTACAATGGAAAAGTAAAATAACGGTTTATCCAATCCCATTCTTTTGGCAACGATATTATATCTTTGGTTAGACAGAGTTTGTGAGTTTTCGTAAACTCGTTCACTTTCCCCCATAGAAAAAAGCACAGGGTCACCTGGCAGTAGTTTGGTCAGTATAAATAAGATGGAGAGAACAGCCACAAGGGTGGGTAAAATCAGAATCAGTCTCTTTAAGGCATACTTTGCCATGATAGTTTAATTGGCCGAAAATGTATTTTCGAAATAACCGGGACGCATTGCTGTCGGATTGAAAATCAAATGTTTATTTGTGGCCATACAAAATTTTGGCGACACCAGGAATAATGCTGGTTGGTCTTCAAAAATGATCCGTTGAAGTTTTTTATATAGTTCATTTCGTCTACCCTCATCCAAAGTATGCCCGATTTTCTCAATAATTTTATCGGCCTCCGGATTCCTAAATTTACACCAATTATTTCCATTTGTAGAAGCATTGTCAGAATGCCAGGTATTATATGGATCATAGGGACCAACTTCCTGCACGGAAGCAAGACATGCCATGTCATATTCGCCCCTTCTGGCAGTCTGTACTAGATTTCTTAGATCTAAAGGCATGATTTCCAGGAAGATTCCAACTTGTTGAGCCTGCTCTTTCAGCAGGATCGCCACATCCTGTGACAACCTCGAACGGCTGGTCATTATGGTAAGGCTTAGTTCAGTAAATGTTCCATTGAGATTCTTATCCAGAATTCCATTACCGTTCGAGTCGGTCCACCCTGCTTCGGCCAGAAGCAGATTTGACGTCTCAGGGTCAAATGCAATTGATGCCAGCGAAGTATCATAGGCAGGTAATTCCGGAATTATCGGGCCATGAGTGGGTGTAGCCAGTCCAAAGAACAATTTGTCAGCCAGCGTCTGAATATCCATCAAATGGGATATAGCTTTGCGGACACGCTTATCATTGAGTATTGCATGGTCATTGTTGTACGCGATAAAATAATACTGCAGCAGGGGAGCGGTCCGGAGTGTCAGGGATCTTGCCTTTACATTATAGGATTCCAGATCGATGTACTGTTCTGGAGATAATTCTGCAACGACATCGATTCTTCCATCTTTGAGGGCGGTGATGGCTGTTTGCGCATCCGGAATAAAATAGTAAATAATCTTGGTCGGTTTTGATTCCATGAGAGGATGTTTATCTATGTTGCGATTGCCCCACCAATTATCCTTTCTCTGTAAAATAATTTGCTGATTGGGAATCCACTCGACAAATTCATATGGACCAGCACCTTGAACGATTGTTCTCGAATACTCATCAGAATTAAATTGATCTGCAAAATCTTTAAGTCGTTGGTTGACATCCTGATGATTAACTGAAGCGAGCTGTTTAATATCACTAAAGGAATAAGGAGCCAACATCTGGTCAGGATCATAAATATGCGCAGGATATATGGGGTTGGTGATGATTACTGACTCACTTAAGATATACTCGGTGTCAGTGATCACTTTGATGTGCAAGGAATCGGTGGAATCAACCACGATATCAACAATGTGATCCATATGGCTCTGCCAGGCCACATTGGAAATGAATGGATTCAGAGCGGCCTTCATAGTAAATGCATAATCAAATCCCGTGATTGATGTGCCATCGTCCCAGGTGGCACCGGGCAAAATATTCAGATCATACTCCGCTCCCCCGGCATAAGGCCCTTCCACAATCTGGGTGATTTTGGGTGATTCCGTCATCAGGATAGGTTCCAGTATCAGGGTGTTGGGATTGTAGTCAGCCAACGGAAGGAAGATTTTTCTTTCTATTTGTGTTGCTTGAGTCAAGGCTGAAAGCATCGGGTTAAGACGGTCTGGTTCAAAAGCCAGCCTCACCCTCAATACAAACTCCTTCTTCCCGTTTTCTTGCATACTTTCTGATTTGCAAGAGGAAAGACAAGATATACCTAGAAGAATTACTAAACTATATAATAGCTGTACAGTTGTACTTAGTTGGGGTAGCATTGCGAATTTGAGTATGTCAATTGTAAAATAGGGATTTAATTCTGATATGAGTAGAACGATCTTAATAGCAGGAGGTACCGGCCTAATCGGAACTTCCTTGAAAAACTATTTGTCACCTGCAGGCCACCAGGTTAGAATTCTTTCGCGGAAATCATCACATACTGAAGCCAGTGATACCTTTCATTGGAATCCAAGTAAGAACTCATTAGATCCCGAATCACTAAAAAACATCGATGTCATCATTAACCTGACCGGGGCATCCATTGCTTCAGGTCATTGGACGAAAGGGCGAAAAAAAGTGCTACGTGCGAGTCGTGTCGACACGACCCGGTTTCTCTTAGAGAAATGTTTGGAGCATGGTGTGAAGTGCCAGGCATACATTGGTAGTTCTGCCGTGGGTATCTATGGAAATCGGCAGGATCAGATCCTTACGGAGCATAGCGAAATAGGTGCTCCTGGCTTTTTGGTAAACCTCTGCCAGGAATGGGAAGCCGCCCATGATGCATTTGAACAAGTAGCAGATCGGGTCATCAAATTACGGACAGGAATTGTGCTCTCTAACTATGGTGGTGCCTGGCCTCAGCTTAAGCGATCCGTGATATTTGGCATAGGTGCGTATTTAGGTAGTGGTCAACAATATATGCCCTGGATCCACATGCAGGATCAGATTCGTATAATCGAAGGACTCATACAAAATGAAACCATCACAGGTGTGGTTAATGCCTCCGCTCCTAACCCGGTGACGAATCGACAATTTGTCGCTTCAATCGTCCAAAACCAAGGTGGATTAGGATGGTTATTACCGGTACCGGCATTTTTACTACGACTTGCTTTAGGTCAGATGTCATCGGTGCTGCTGGATGGGCAGCGAGTGATTCCTCAACAGCTTACCAATGATGGCTTTATTTTCTCTTATTCTGAGATAGATGAAGCTATTGCCAATCTTGTTGAAAAAAAAGCGTGGTAATCCAGTACTTTGTCCAGTGCAAGATGCTGAATAATTCTGAGATTATTTTTGTGATAGGCAAGGCGATAGAACGTAGACAGCGCCGGAGTTCTGGCGAGGCTTTACAACCTAGCATATTGCAAAAAGAAGCCAGAATTAACGACAATCTTTCAGTGGACGGAGTACTACTCGCGAGATTGCGAAATACAACTTCCATTAAGAATGATATCAGATCCGTCGCCTCTTACGCCTTGGTAGGGATAAGCAGAGTCAAATCTCATCGATACACTCACTGGACTTAAAACAATGCCCCCTCATTTTTGATCAAGAACATTGCTGCATTCCTGCATCTGCCTGTTTCTATTTGAAAACTTCGATTTCCTTCGTCTTAATCACCAGGTCGGTAAATTTTCCTTTAAACCGGGTAGCGCGCACTATATGATTGTCAATCCAGTGATAATTACCGCCTCTGGGTTTGTTCATTAACAATCCATGGTACTTAAAATTGTGTTCTACCAGCCATTCTTCCGTCATCGTACGGTGTTCCTCAGTACGACTGGTAAAGAATGTGATGACATGTCCCTCATCATACCATTTATTGATCATTTCCTGAGCATCCGGGTACGGTAGGCAAGTTTTCATGCGCTCTGGTTCCTCATTGGGAATATCATCGCAAATGGTACCATCGATGTCGATGAGAAAGTTCTTCACCTCGTCTGGTAAAATGGGACTCAGGTGTTTTCCATCCTCATCTAATATCTGCTTCAGATGTTTGTTATCTTGATTGTTCTGTTCCATAGTGGCGGCAAAGATAAAAGTTATCAATTAAAGTTTCTATTAGATTTGTCGGAGGCCGATATCGTTGAACCGGAAGGGTGAAATTTTGCCTGAGAGCTATTGAAAATTTATGTAATTGGTTGGATTGACCGGCTTGCCAGCGAGCCATAATTCGAAATGGAGATGAGGTCCGGACGAGAGCGTACCAGTATTGCCGATGATAGCAACTGCCTCCCCAGCCTTAACAAAAGCTCCTTCCTTCTTAAGCAGTGACGAATTATGCTTGTAAAAAGAGATGAGGTTTTGGTCATGCTGGATGCCGATGGTATTCCCTGTTTCCAGATTCCAACCCGAAAAAATGATATGCCCGCTCAAAACTGCCTTTACCGGCGTATTAGCCGGAGCATTGATATCAACACCAAGATGGTTTTTCTCCAGGTCAAACTCCATGCTGATTGAGCCGGTCAATGGAGGTATTAGAAATAATTGCTCCAGTCTGCGCTCGCTGGATGACACCGCTGGCTGCGTACTTACGACTTGCAATTGCTGTTCAAGATCGAATGACCGGCGCAACAATTCGTCCTCCTGAACCCGGGGTATGGCCAATATCGAGTCATCTTGGATTTTTGCCGGTGATGTTTCAGAATCCTCTACCACTTCACCACTTAATAACCGTCTGATGCTATTGATATAGAGTGTTTGAGCTTGAGCAGACTCTTCGAGTTCGAGGACCTTTTCCCGCAATCCGATGAGTTCTTCCGTATCAGTATAATCAGATGGTGCGATGAGGGTTCCCAGAGGTGTAAACTTCAGGAGTGCTATGATAATGGTAATCACCAGCATGCTTATACCTCCGATCAAGGCCCAGATATACCAAGGCTGAAAAGTGAAAGAACGTATCTCCTCAAATGTGCTGTCACTAAATACTACCAGCCGGTACCGGTTTTCCTTTTTCTTCTTTTCTTCCACTCTTTTAGAGACCTTCATTATTTATAAGGGTATTTCTATTTACTCCTGAATGAGACTGAGAGATTTTGAATTCAAACAAGGCGAAGCGAATGCACATAACCGGAGCTACGTAATTGAGCATCAACGATGTATGAATTTCAAAGTCAATCCAGCCCCCGCTTTTCGGAAACTTTCAGGCCATGAACGGAGTAATCAGAAGTACCCATGTGTCAAAAGTCTAAAAAAAGATCAATACAAAATAATTATCACTGATTTATAGTTATATCAGATGGATTTTCACCTGCTTCATATAGGCATTTTTTTACATTTATAACTATGCGGCACTTAAAACGTTGGCTACTTGTATTTGCTCCCCTGATGATTTTTTCATCGTGTGTGACGCATAAGAAAAAGGAAGAGGTGGGTAAAATCGGCAAAATGTACCACGATGTCACCTCCAAGTACAATCGCAATTTTAATGCAAATGTGCTGATTGATGAAACTCTGGCACAACTAGATGCTTCCTACCAGGACGACTATTCAGAAATCCTCCCGATGTATCCGGTCTTGATGAAAGAAAATCCAACTCAACTGGCCGAGCCCATGGACCGTGCCATTGAGAAAGCATCTGTCGCCATCTCGATACATCGACCTAGCCACTGGACCGATGACAACTATATAATCATTGGACGCGCACAATACCTCAAAGAAGACTACGAATCAGCTGAAGCAACTTTTCGCTATCTCGTAAAACACTATGATCCAAACAACATCATATCGCAGCAGGCGCAGAAGTCGAGAAATGTAAATAAAAAACTATCCGCAAAAGAAAAAGCTCAAGCCAAGAAAGAATCGGAAAAGGAACGTAGTGAAAAAATAAAGCAGCGTAGAAGAGATATCGCAAAAAGTCAGAAGGAAAAGAAAAAACGAGCAAAACAAGCTAAGAAGGCACGAATTCGCGATCGAAAGCAACAAATCAAAGAGCGTGAACAAATAGCTAAAGCAGAGGCCGCAAAAGAGGCTCGCCTTAAATCGAAGGAAGAAAAAACCAACGACAAGAAAAAACAAAACAAGCCGTTCGACGAGAATCCGGCTCTCCCAAAAATTAAAGGGAACCCGGATAACTATTTTATGAAGCACAAACCAGCCCATCAGGAAGCACAATTATGGCTGGCAAAAACGCTTATCGAAAGGGATCGCTTTGGTGAGGCTGAAAACATACTGAGATCCCTGGAGAACAAACCAAATACCTTTAAAGAAATTTTAGCTGAAATCTATCCCGTTCAAGCACACAGTGCGCTTAGTAGAGAACAATATAGTGCCGCGTCTGGCCCTTTAATGAAGGCGATAGAGAGTACTTCTGACCGGGCCAAAAAGGCACGGTATGCATTTATACTGGCCCAGGTATATGAATGCACTAAGCAATATACCGAGGCTGCCGAAGCATATGATCGCGTGATCAAACTCCGGCCCAATTACGACATGAATTTCAGCGCGCAGCTTAATAAGATTAAGATGCAATATAACTCGGCCAATCTGGACCGCGATAAGTATGCTACTACCATCAAACGAATGATCCGTGACGGAAAGAACGTCGACTACCGTGATCAGTTGTATTTTGCTATGGCACAAAATGACCTGAAGAGTGGTAATAAGGAACAAGCCATTGAAAACCTGTCTGAGTCCATTCGTGCCAGCACAGGAAATCTGGTACAAAAAGCAGAATCTTATTATACCCTGGCGCAGCTGTACTTTGCAGACGAGGACTTTGTGAAGTCAAAATACTATTTCGATAGTACACTCACCGTGATGAGCCAAAATGATCCCCGCAAAGAACAAATTACTACTTACGCCAAAAACCTGGATAAGATCGCAGCCAACCTGGAACAAATAGAACTGCAGGATAGTCTTATCCGGATCAGTCAGCTATCTGAAAAAGAACTGAAAGAGCTTGCCACCAGCTTAAAAAAAGAGGCGATCCTGGCTGATGCAGCCGCGAAGGCAGCCGCCCAGGCACCCCAAAGCAACCTGACGACCTTAACCAGTGTGCCTCAGACGGCGGCGTTGGGGCAAAAAGGCTCCTTGTTTTTTGCCTATGATGATCGTGCCGTGAAGAAAGGACAGCGGGACTTCAGCCGGGTTTGGGGCAACATAGCGCTGCAAGACAACTGGAGGCAATCGAGTAGCGCTGCTTTTGATGACATTACTGCCGATGTCTCGGATACGGGAGGCCAACAAAGAGTGGGAAATATTTCTGATACCGAGATTGACGAAATTTTCAAAGATGTGCCGAAGAGCGATGAACAGATGGCAGCAGCTCAGAAGAAAATTGAAGAAGCACTTTTTGAGCTTGGTCAGCTTTTTAGATCAGAATTGTCAAATAATGAGAAATCAATCGAGTCGCTTGAAATGCTATTGGGTAGGTTTCCGGACACCGAGCACGCGCTGGATGCTTACTACCTGCTGTATGTGGCACACTCTGAAATGGCTCATGTCGACAGGGCTAACTACTATAGTAAAAAAATCACCGCAGAGCATGCCGATTCAGAATATGCCAAATACATCAATGATCCTTCATACCTTAAGAATGCACTGACTGATGAAGAAAAGGTAGAAAAATACTATCAGGAAGTACATACTCTATATGAACAACAACAGTATGATGCAGCATTGCGGCAACTCAGGGATGCACGAAAAGATCTTCCAGCCAAACATGCCCTGCAGTCTAAGTTCTCGCTGTTGACCGCGCTCTGTATCGGTCGATTGCAGGGTCGTGAGCCCTATGTCAATGCCCTTAAGGACTTAATCGCTAAATATCCAGAGACAGAAGAGGAAGAACGGGCCAAAGAGATCATTCGATTACTGGGAATCCGTTTTACAGAAACAAGTGAAGGCATTGAAGAAATCAATCCGGACGCCTATTTTTCGGTTAGCCCACAAGATAAATTACACATGATTATTGTTGCCCTGAAAAAAGAAGGGCTAAAAACCAATGACGCCCGTGTATCTGTTTCTGACTACAACAAGAAATATTACAAACTCGACAAGCTAAATGTAGCTGTAATTGTCTTAGGGGAAAATAATGATCTGCCATTGTTGGTTATTCGCAGATTCGATTCACGGGAAAAAGCCATGTCTTATTACGAGGGCGTGCAAAAGAATCTCAAAGATTTTCTGGGCGACAATAATCTCTACGAAATCTTTGCGACCAGCCAAACCAATTATCGTAAGATCGTGCAGCTGAAATCAATCGATCTCTACCGGGAGTTTTTTGTAAAAGAATATCTTTCCAAGTAAGTCAGGATATTTTAGGAAAAGTTTGTTAATTGTGGCCGTTTTCCGGTGTCTCACAATCACCTGATTTCCATCAACTTCTGACCTTTGTTTACGGTTTCCCCCTGCTTCACGAATATCTCCTTGACAATCCCATCCTGCGGTGATTGAATAGTGTTTTCCATTTTCATGGCCTCAAGTGTCAGGATTTTTTCTCCCCGCGCGACCTTTTGTCCAACATCTTTATTGATGGTCAGTATATGTCCCGGCATGGGTGACAAAACTATCTGTTCACTCCTGATTTTAGGCTTGTTAAAACCCAATTCATCTACCAGAATATGGATGGGCCTTTTAATCTCCACCTCGAAGCTGATCCCATCGACCTTTACCGTGTAAACTGAATCTTGAGTTGCTTCAATCTTCACGTCATAGCGTTGATTTTCAAAAATAATCTGCTTTGGTAATCCCTTGGTGTCGTGTAGTATCGTGGCACTGTCTATTAATGATGCCGTTAAAGAAAATTCCTTGGTCTTGTCGACAATAGCCCGGTACTCGATCTCTTTTTTCATGTTTTCATTTTGCTGATTTTAGTCAGAATAGCTACTTCAAAAACTGTGTAGGTGATATAAATTAAGATAAATGGTATTATGTAATGGTTACTGGAGGGTTTCCAACCTTGATCATAAATGATTATAATCAATAGGCAACAAACCATCTTAAAAAAGACCAGGAGCATGATCAAACGGGTAAGGCTGTTTTTATCCCGGCTGCGTGCCGCTCGCATTCCCGTGAAGTATATCCCTATATTCAGAAGAATAAAAAAAAACAAACTAACCAGGGAGAAGGAAAGTGCACTGGCAAAATTAGGAATAAGAGATAGACCGGTAAGCACTGAAACTAAAACCAGCGAAATAACAGTCAACCATTTGAAAAATATCCGGACTTCCATGCGTTAGGGGCCTGAGTCATCCTTCTCTTAAGACAACAATTAAGATTTTTCGAAATATACGGAAATCCCCAGGAGGGGGTTGGAATACTCAAGTCGATTGCTGAAGCCCTAAATCGTCGCTTTCTGATAGAGCGAGACAGAGGAAGATACTGGGTTGTGATAGATGGGCCTGGCTGCCTGGCACAGGATCCACAAAATCGAAAACGACTGAGAAAGTCTTGTACTTTATAAATAATGAAATATTTAGTAGAGAAAAATCAGCACAATACTGGTAATTCAATAGCTAAGGCTTCTAAGCAGAAATGAGCGCTGCGCCTGTCATTAAGTTTTCCCTATCATGTGAATGAACAGGAGCTACATCCCGAGTACGGATTGAATCAGGAGTATTAGACTTTTCCCCGGTTAACATCAACTATCAATTTGATCAGATAGGCGACGAGAAACAAGACGGCTCCTCCTGCAGCAAATAGCGGCCGGCTTGTTTCAAAATACTTGTCTAGTTGCTTACCGACAAAGAGTCCGACTATTATATAGGCAGCCATTTGAAATGCCATTCCGGAATATTTCAAATAACCTTTAGCCGCCTTATGATCTATTAGTTTCTTTTTGTCGGAATCGCTAGTCGAGTTGGCCATTTTCTATTTCCGATAAGATGGTCTCTTCTTCAGTAGAAGTCACTTCGGAATTTTCCTGTCTGTCTCCCATGGTGCATTTAACATCGAATACAGATCCGGATTGTACGACTAACTTCTGAGTGTGAACATCCCCTTCAATGATTGCCCCTTCACGCACCTCCAGAATTTCACGTGTAGTAATATTCCCTTGGAATTTTCCCTCGACAATGGCATTCTGACAATCGATTTCACCACGAAACTCTCCTGAAGGCCCAATGATTACTCTAGCCTGGCATTTTAGGTTTCCTACAAACATCCCATCGATCCTAAAGTCATTGTCAGATATAACACTGCCTTCCAATCGCGATCCCTGGACAAGACTGTTGTGAGAGAGTGAATTCCCGGTCCTAAGGCTGCTAGGGCTGGACGGAGTTTCTGTTTTTTTTCCAAACATAATCTGTGCTGTTTAATATTTCATCAAAAAAAACTTGAATGAGATGAGTGTGCACAGGTCTAAGTTATAAAAAAGAGCACAAAGATATCGCCTTGAATCTGGTCTATAAGTAAAATTTGTCTATCTGAGCAGGAGTATGACCTTAGTCCGGGCTAATCCCTTTCGTTTTATTGCGCAGTGATCATTTCACGGGTTCCGTGCATCGTTAGAAACTGGGACAGTATACTCCCCGGTTCTCATTACCACAAAGTGTATAAATCAGCGAAAATTCAAAAGCACCGTTGCCATTGCTCGCGACATTCAAGTCTGACACATTCCAATCGTAGGAAAATCCGATACCAAAATTTTGATATTCAAACCTTGTTGAAATGATCACCGCATCGGCACCCAGGCTGCTACTTGCTGTGGTATTTTCCGATCCACCTAAGTAGTTGTTTACAAGTCTTAACCAGGCACCGACTTGAAATGTATTGGACGTAAAATTGTCCTGTGCCAAAGTAAAGCGGAGGGAACTGCCTAAATTGAGTAAGAATGAAGGACCTTGTTTAAAGGCCACAATGCCAGGAACGACACCCAGGTTCTCGCTAATTGCAAACTCACCACCAGCGTGCAAAGTTAATTTCGAATATAGGGAAACAATGGAGTCCTGCTTAAAGCTTACGTCAGGACTATTCAAATGGTGATATGCCACACCGGCAAAAAAACTGTTGTACTTATTCAGAACAGTAAACCAAAGCAGACCGGCCGAAACATCGGCAAATATGAAATTATCTCTTGCCAGCGATTCCCCAGATGGCAGGGAACCATCGAAACCTCCGGCACCATCATGCTGGGTGCCAAACCTCAACTTTAGAAAGTCAATAGATCTTTGAGTTATACCAGCATCAGCGCCAAATACCAGGTAATGGGCTAAATCCCGGTCACCTCCCATACGCCGGCTATAAGATCCGGATAATCTAGCCTGTAAAGTCTGAAAATCAGCCTCCCCAGCAACATCTCCCCAGAGGGTGCCCCCTACTCCAAAATAGTCATATTGACCGACCGGTATCTTACGATCATATGATGCTGAATAGGTGGTAAAGGCATTTGACTTCAAAATACTTGCCCATTGATTGCGATAGTTGGCCACGAAACGGTCGTTGCAGTTCATGACTCCAGTCAAAGCAGGATTAAGATTAAGTGGAGACATGTAAAACTGGGAAAAATGGATGTCTTGCCCCATAACACTCACTCCCATAAGCAGAGTTAAAGCAGCCAGTAATAGGTTTTTTTTCATATGCAGGCAATTCTTACCGTTAAAACTAATACAAATTTGCGTGGTGAAGACCAAACAAATCTCTATTACAACGTATTTTGCTACGGTACATTACAATTGTAATAGTTAGAATTTTCTAAAATTCTTCTTTCCACAGTGCGCCATAGGTTTCAACAAGGATGTTATCATAGTAATCCGAACGCTCAAAAAGAAATTGGATCAGCTCCTTACCGGTCTTTACATTTAAATAACGGTCATATATAATGAGCGAAAGAATGATGTCATTCCCCCGTACGCTGAACGATAGATGATCCATGGTATAGTTTTCACGTAGCAAATACTCATAGATTGGTCCTATCGTCTTTTTGGGAAGTTGGGCCAGAAATGCATCCCCAATAATTAAGCCACTTTCTTCATGGTAGGTTAAAGTGATGCGTGCGCTACCCTCCTCGATTTGCCAATGATTCGGACCAATACGCGTAAGCTCTATCTGATGTCCCAGAGCGGAAAGCATGTCCTCAATTGTCTTATTTACACCAATGGGTTCATACTCCTGCACTTGGTCGGGCAATTCAATACGTGCACCACAATGCGGACAATACTTACCACTGACAGTATGTTCGAAGACCAGATTAGTGCAAGAATAGCAGCGGGCAGCAAATTCCGAACCTCCGGATTCGTACTCAAATATCGTATTCTGCAGATATTTGGCAGGAAGAGAGAACCCAATATTGTTGCCATCGCGCATGATAAAGGTGTTAATCCCGGCGATTTCGCCATTCAGAGTGATCAGTGGTCCTCCACTGTTGCCCGGGTTTAATGCTGCATCATGCTGAATGTATTGAATATCACCTTGCACATGCCGGAGATTTGACACGATGCCGTTAGTGGCAGATATTTTAAGACCGAAGGGATGGCCTACTGCTACGATCTGGTCTCCATCTTTCAGGTTTCCTTCCTGAGCCAGCTGAACGTTCGGTAGCATTTCTTTGGGAGGGCTCAAGAACGCCAGGTCATACTTTGAATCAGTATACAGGACATTTACTAATTGCTTTTTAATGGCAATTCCATCTATTACCACCTGCCGATTTCCCCGGATCACATGCTCGTTTGTAATGACAAGTTTGTGGTCATGCATATAAAAACCGGTTCCAGTGCTATGCGGAGTAGCAATTTGGATCAGAACAGGTTTAAAGGATTCAATAATCGAAGATATGGCAGCCATCAGGAAGCTTTTGTCAGGTCGAGAGAAGCCATCATTTGCAGATAAGATCCGGCAAGTGTAGTCTGATCCCTAAAGTCGAGTTTAGACAAATCAGCGTCTAGTTTTGGGTATTTTTTTCTCCACATGGCAAAAATGTAATTTATGGCGTTGTTTATTTCGCTCTTATTGGGTTTGTTTGCAGAGATATAATTGATTTCAAAGCCTAACTGCTGAAAATAGTCCACCTCCATAATTTGATAATAAAGCATAAGAAGGTCTTTGTCTGGCTCTGGTAAACTATAATTGAATAGCGCATGTCCTACAATATATCCCGGGACTGCCAGAGCGATTTCGGTATATCCGTTCTCCCGGTACCACAGCATGTTCATAAGTTCTCCTGCAATCAAATCTTTCAGCCTTTCGTGATTGGTAGATCCAAGTACCCCAAAAGTAGATATGGTGCGGTAAAGTTCCTCCTTGATTTTTTCATCTGGCCGATCTTGCAGGATCTTTAATTCTTTGATTAGCGCATGATTCTTCTGTTGGCTGTTAAGTCCATCGGAAGCAAAAAATGTGCGGTGAATGCGCTCGAATGTCTCCATGGCATAACCCTCCGGTCGGATGAGAAAATCCAACCGGTAAATGCTATCAAGTAAAAGATAAGTAATACCTCCCGGATATTGAACCGGATTTAGTTTTCCCTCCTTAATATAAGATAAAACATAATCAATCTTGGCTCGAAAGTATGTGAGTTTGACCTCTTTTTCCGGTTCCGCGAGCTCAATGATGTGGGAATTGTTTATCGGATGTAAAATGTCAAACTCCTCAATGAGCAGGTCATCTTGTTTATCGGCAGCGAGGGCAATCTCCTTGAGTCCATAATACAATTTGTAAGGAGATGCGTCGGTAATGATGCTGTCAAATACTATGGTTATGTTTTGGTTCTGATCCAGGCTATACCTTCCGTATTTCAGATCATAATTACTTTCTATTAGACGACGCATAAGCCCAATATTTAATGCGCGCGCATGAGCAATTTTCCCTTCCGCCTTAAACGTCACGTTGTTCGTAAAACCGGTTATCTTCTTTGACCCTTGCAAGATCGAAAAACTGATGCCTTCACTGGTCTCTTCATATTGTACATTCGTGCCATGGTCGTCAGCGAGGTATGAAAAAAAACTGCGGAATGAAGCCGTGTATTCTCCCTCTTCAAAAAAATCAATAGCTTCATCCCAGGCATCGTATTTTTCCTCTGACTTGTATCCATCAGTGAAACGTCCAAATTCGATATCCGGCGGTTTTCTAGTGGGTTTATTTGTATTAAATAGTTTTGAAAAGAAACTCATGCTAACTTCATCCTGGTCTTCGGAAATCTCAAAAGGACGAAAATTAAGACTTTTAAACGTACTTAAAGTGCGATATGCTATTTTTAGATACTAGTATCTGACTCAGGAATGGTATCTGGTACATTTTCCAACAGAAAGACTCACCTTGATGCTCTGTACCATACGAATAGCTTCTTTACCGATCCCGATGTCTGACTGTGAATGAATAATCGTGAAATGAATTGTCTTGTGATGGACGCATATTATACATCTCTTAGTATTCCCAAACCGATCTTTCAGATCGCCCCTTCCAGCCGGATACTCACTATGGGATCCTGTTTTGCCGGACATATAGGTGACTTTTTCATCAGCCAGAAATTCCAGGCCCTGGTCAACCCCACCGGCATACTCTTTAATCCAGAATCCATCGTGCAAAATCTCTCCACGGTCCTGGGTAAGAGATCGATATCGGAAAAGGAACACCTTTTGGTGCATAGTGATGGACTATGGCATAGTCTTCTCCACCATGGTCAATTTTCGCACACTAATCGCGATGCTGTGATTAGTAAAATTGATTCTGCAGCTCGTGAAATGCACCAATTTTTGGTTACTGCTGACCTGCTGATCATCACACTCGGTACAGCTCATATCTATCGACATCTCAAAACCGGAGAGATTGCAGCCAATTGCCATAAGCTTCCTTCAGTAGAATTTGTCAAGGAATTGCTGGATATTAATACCATTTGTAAGCGATTTGATACGTTGTTACATGATTTAAAAAGCTTTACTCCCGGATTGCAAGTACTACTTACTGTCAGCCCGGTAAGGTACATTCGGGATGGCTTGATGGAGAATAATCAAAGCAAGGCCACCCTGATCACTGTGACTCATAAGCTGGTCAAAAACCATGAAAATTGTCATTATTTCCCAGCATACGAGATTCTGATTGACGAATTGCGTGATTACAGATTTTATGCAAAGGATCTGGTGCACCCAAGTCAGCAAGCGATCGAATACATTCTGGATAAGTTTGTTCAGACTTATTTCAATCATCCAGCACAGAGGCAGGTACATGAAATCATGGCACTAAGACAAGCACTCAACCATCGTCCACTCCATCCCCAGTCCGAAGCCCATGGACGTTTCCTGGAAAAGATGAGAACAAAAATAGTTCTTCTTAAAAAGGAATACCCAAAACTGGATTTTAGAGATGAGGAACAACAATTGGGGTCATGAAGTGTTGGGCAAAGACCCGGTTTGACGACCACTTAGCAGATCTTTTCCATAGTGCTATCCGGGCCCAATTTATCATTCCCCTTTAGTTTTATCAGATTGATCCCTGGAGTTTTCCCCGGCGCAATACGACCAAACCTATCATCGACACCCAGTGCTTCCGCCCCATTAATTGTGGCCCACTTTATGAGGTCGTCAAAAGAAATAAAGGATTGATATTTTGCGATTGTCTTCATTTCTTCCAATATGGATAACTGCCAGTTTGAAGTCAGGCTATCAGTTCCGAGGCAAATTTTAGCTTCTCGATCAATAAAGGCCTGGTAATCCGGTAACCGGTTCTCAATATATAGGTTTGCGTTCGGGCACGAAACCCAGTAAGATTTCGGAAATCTTTCCTGGGCTGCATGAATATCTCCTGTAGTCGTTTGGGTATTATGTACAAATAATTGTCGGTGTTTTGGATCTAAGTTTTCCAGAGCATATTTGATCGATGATTCCCCGGTGGCATGAAAGTGTGCAAACGAGAATCCCATCTTTTCAAACAAGGCTAAGAATGGCCCTTGTTTATGCATAAACATCTCATTTTCGGGTGCAGTTTCCTGATTGTGAATGCTGATCGTCTTTTCCCCTTGATTAAGGTCATTAATAAGCCTGAATAGTTGCCGGCTTACTGAATAAGGAGCATGCGGGACGGCACTTTTCTGATGTCCATCAGATGCCTCTATTGCATCGTAGACTTCTTTGTACTGCTGGTAAAATTGATGTGCCAATTGATCTTGCCAAAAATCAAACATCTCCACGAAAGAATAGTAAAAAAGGGAGCTTTCATTTTTACATGCTAACGTATCTATACGGTTGCAAATATCGCCAACCGCCACTATACCATTACGGCACATTTCTTCATCCGCATTCCAGATGGAATCCTGGATTTTTTCCGGGTCGTCATCTCGCCTGGCAACGACATCTTCCACAAATCTGATCAGACCGGTCCCCGTATTGATTTTACCTTTCATGTGGGAGAGCTCAAGATGACAATGAGCATTCACGAAACCCGGCACCAATATTCCATCAACAAAATTTAGAGATGCGGGATCATGCTCACCGGCCGGATCGATACTAAGTACTTTTCCGCTGATATCAAGAACCAGAACCTGGTCATACGCAGGTGGGGAAACATTCGTGTAAATAATATCAGCCTTGATCTTGGTGAAGGAGGCCATTATCCTTATCGCAGCATCTTGAGAAAACTTCCTACAAACCAGTCGGGTTTGGTTTTGAGGAGCGAGTCCAGAGTAGCATCAGCTTTTCTCGAAAAATACTTGATGTCACCTACTACTTTGCAAAACTCTGAGGATTCAGTACAATTTTCTTCGATGTCTGAGTAATTTTCCATCATGAGCAACAATGGCTCCAGCTCCTCCTTGCGCCTTTGGATTACGATTTGACGAAAAACCTGATACATATCTTTTTCGGCAACATAATATTCCTTTCGACATCCATCCTTACATTTTTTATAAACCAATCCCCATTCCACCAATGATTTCAGATTCATGCATACGTTTCCCCTTGAGATATCCAAAAGCTGCATAATTTCATCAGCACAGTGAGGCTTTGCTGAAATCAGTAACAGACCATGAATTTGACCCATGGTGCGATTTATTCCCCACTTTGTCCCTAGTTCTCCCCAGCGCTGAATAAATGTTGCCTTGGCTTCGGTAAAATTCATGTTTTTAGAAACGGAAATTTAGTGATTCTTGCTTTGATTTTTTTTCTGCCTGCGACAAAATAAATCTCGGTGTCGGGTTTACTAAAGGTTACCTCAACATAACCCATGCCAATTGGATGATTAAGACTTGGACTAAATGTCCCGGATGTGACTATTCCAATGGATGCTCCTTCTTTGTTTTCCACTATGTAACCTTGGCGGGGTACTCTTCGGTCGTCAGTCCAAAACCCAACCAATTTTTTAACAACACCTTCTTCTTTTTGTTGTAAAAGGTGGTTTTTTCCGATAAAATCAGTCTTCTTCAGCTTGGTAATCCACCCCAGGCCTGCTTCCAGGGGTGAGGTTTGGTCGTTTATATCGTTTCCATAAAGACAATAACCCATTTCAAGTCGAAGCGTATCTCTCGAACCTAACCCCGCAGGTACCATCGTGTCTGAACTTGCATCGCTAAAGAGGCAATCCCAGATCTTGATCATGGATTCATTTGCTGCGTAGATTTCAAAACCTCCGGCACCAGTGTATCCGGTGGCAGAAACGATCACGTTGTCACATCCTGCGACGACACCTTTTTGAAATGAATAATACTTTATGGATTTTAAATCAATTTCAGTGTGCCTCTGTAAGATTTCGAGTGCAGCAGGACCCTGCAAAGCCAACAACCCGGTCTGGTCCGATATGTCTATGACTCTTGTACTAAATTTATTATGATTATTAATCCAGGCAAGATCTTTTTCGATATTGGATGCATTGACCACCAACATATAGGCCCTTTCTCCCTCACTGCATTGATCTTCTGTAAGCCGGTAGACCAGTAGATCATCCACGATCCCTCCCGATTCATTGGGCAGACACGAATATTGGGCCTGACCGATCTCGAGTACTGAGGCATCATTCGATGTGACCAACTGGATTAGATCAAGGGCTTCCTTCCCTTTTATTATGAACTCACCCATATGCGATACGTCGAAGATTCCCGCACTACGACGCACCATCAGATGTTCATCGGAGACGGAAGTATACTGTAGTGGCATATTGTAGCCGGCAAAGTCGGTCATTTTTGCACCCAGATCGATATGTTTTTGAGTCAAAGGGGTTGATTTCATTTGATTTTCATATTAGGATTCAAGGAATAGTAACTCTTTGGATCGTATCTCCCACTTCCATATTATTGACCACATCCAACCCTTTACTTACTCTGCCAAAGATAGTGTATCTTCCATCCAGATGGGGGGTAGCTCCCTGGGTTACAAACCACTGTGCACTTTCGGTATGGTTTCCGGCTGAAGCCATACCTATATATCCGGGACCGTCATAATACTTTTGGGGAAGCTCGGATCGGATATTATAGTCCAAACTTCCGTAACCATCGCCGCGGTTACATCCTCCTTGAATCACGAATCCTGCAACCACCCGGTGTATTGGCTTTCCAGCATAGTAATTCAGATTGGCAAGGTCTACAAAATTTGCGACCGTGCCGGGTGCATCTTGGGGAAGCAGACTGATGCGAAACGCTCCCTTATTGGTTTCAATCACCGCCTCATAGCCGGAACCCATCTCGTCCAGGCTTTTCCAATCTATAGGATGGGTAAATTGAAGATCATCCAGCGGTGAAAATGTAGTGCCCTTTAGCTCGGCAAATTTATGTTGCAAGGCGTTGTAAGCTTCAATATCCCGGGGCAGTTGCAAGCTCTCCTTTGCCTGCTGAATCAGCACTTCCATGTCATGCCCATAACTTGGGAGATCGATATCCAGTACCTTTATCGCCTCAGCAACCATACCCACATCACCGGATATCAGTGTTTGGGCCAGATGATCGACTATTTCCTTTCTGGATGACTCCCTTAGCCGGGCAAATCCTTTTGATAACACCATGTCGGCAAGTGCCTTAGTGCAGGTTGTTTTCACTACAAAGTCATCAGATTCCTCCTTTCGATTTATGATAAACCGGTAGTTTCCAGGATCTTCTGCAACTGCAGCCAGTCCTGCCGCCATCTCATAAACATTGCTGGCATTGCCAATACGTTGCTGGATAAAGTCATTGTTCATTTTCTTAAACATGGAATTTCCTGGAGGAATAAAGCGACTTACAGCATGTAATAACGTTGTCTTCACCTGCCAGGGAAAATTACTCAATGACAAATTCATGTAGGTTCGCCAATACGCTGGGTCACCGAATTCTAAAATCATATCGGCTGCAGTTCCGGCAACTAATATATTACGACTGTACAAAGATTTTTGAATCAACAACCGATATTGCCGGAAATTTGACCTGGCCATGGCCCGCAATCCGTTGCACTGTTCTCTGAAGTCCCGCTCCGGGTCTACACTGGCGCTAAGCGCGTCCTGGCACTCTTTTGTCTGACACTTGGCCACAATCAAGGGCATTAAGATCTTTATTTCGCCAGAGTCAAGATTTGAATAAGTCAATGACAAAACATCTGAGTGATCAGTTAAATCTACATCAGCTCTCGCCAAATAATGTGCGGCGATCAGCCGAATTTGCTCATCGAGGTCTGGATTGGCCACGAGATTGACCATGCGCTGCGTACCATCTTCATGTATATGGCTGCGTAACATAAACCGGAAGATCGCCCTGGCCTGTCCCAGCAGGAGATGGTTGTCAGCATTGCCATAAGTCGTGACCTGGCTTAGGAGAGGCAAGCTCTGGGGGTCCCCACATTTGCCTATCGCCTCCAAAATAGTCTCATTCAATTCGTTATTGGCACCTGTAGAGTCAGGATTCTGAAAACATTCAATGAGAAATTTTTCAGCACGTTGGTCCGCAAGCTGCCCCAGCCCATAGGCAGCTGCCTGGCGTACTTTCCTAACCGGATCTTTTAATAGTGTCGCCAATGTATCAAGATGTGTTTCATCATGAATGGAAGCAAAAGTCAGAGCCGCAAGGTAGCGGTAAGTTGGATTTCGGTGGCTGAAGTATCTAACAACCGAATCGGTCATCATACGATCCTGGTAATTAAAGATCTTGCGGACAAGAGAATCGGTAAGATCAACGTCGATCTCAGTTAGTATTTCGTCACTGCGAACCGATTGATCATTCTTGCAGGCGACCAGCACTATACATATTACGGATACTATGAGCTGGAAGTATGAAAGGGCTTTCATTTGGTGTAATTAATGAAACTCTGTGCAAGATAAATCAGGAAGATTTTAAGATGGCCTTTGCTTTCGAGCCGCTATAAAGCTTCTCACATAAACGATCATCGCTATCAGACAAACCAGCATCATCAAGCTAACCCTTATCAGCCCCACTGTGTCATCGCGCTCAAGCACACCGGTCAGTGGTTTAAAAAGTGATACTAGAACCACCAGGGTTAAAATTACGACCACATGGGCAACAACTTTGTTTTCCTTCTTCAGTAATCCGGTCAAAGCGAGGAATATCACACCAAAAATCGCGGGTATCAGAGCTGTCATCGAAGGAGTTTCTGAGCCAAAATAAGCCCAACAACCCATCAATATAAGAACAATGCCGGCGAGTAGATTTGCACTATGTGGTTTCATTTGCTGTATTGTTTTAAATCAAGGAGTAAAGATAAAAAAACCACATCGTCCACTGGAGACTATTCGTTTCGTTCATTACTAAAGACCTGGATTTAGTTGCAAAGCCACAATTTGCTGCGGCACTGACGACATAAACATCAATTATTGTTGGACATAACAAATGTCCATCTACTAAAAGAATTCTCTTTCTTCTTCAGTATCAAAGCTCTCTGGTTTATTAAGAGGATGAAGATTGTGGTATTCCTCACAATCAATAGAAATACTTAAACGCCCCGGCGGCTTATAGAATTTGGCATTTTTGTCATAGTCCACTTCTGGATCAGATTCCAATCTTTTCAGCAAATCAATAAATATTGGACGGGCCATCACCGATCCCTGTCCCAGCGAGAGATCTCTAAATCTAATCCAGCGGTCCTCCCCACCTACCCAGGTACCCACGACCAAATTGGGTGTAATACCCATAAACCATCCGTCTGAATGATTTTGTGTAGTACCTGTTTTGCCACCGACTTCAGACTTCAACTCATAAGAACCGCCTCTACCCGCCAACGCATTTCTAAGCATGTCAACCATAACAAAATTTGCATCGGGCTGTAAAGCTTGTTCCTCAGTCTCCACAGAACGATAAATTAGTTTTCCATTTTTGTCTTCAATCTGTTTTATGAAGGTTGGCTTTGTATAAATTCCGTTATTGGCAAAGGCCGCATAGGCTCCTGTCATTTCGTAAAGTGATATGTCAGCAGAGCCCAGACACAGCGAAGGTACCGGAGGCAATTTGCTCGTGTTGATACCCAGGTTTCCCGCAAGTTTTCTTACCGGCTCCACGTCACCAATCTGCTTCATAAGGTAAACCGAAACCGTATTTTTTGACTCACGCAGGCCGGTATACAGGGTGATTGGTTTTGCCTCATACTCGTTGTCGGAGTTTTTGGGTGACCAATCATTCTGCATATGAAAATTACCTTCTCCCTTACTGATGGTATACTGGATGTCATAGACTTCAGCACATGGTGATATTCCCTGAAATGCAATTGCTGTAGCATAAACAAAGGGTTTGAAAGTTGAGCCTACTTGCCGATTTGTGTGTATGTGGTCTTGCTGAAAATATTTCAAATTGATACCTCCCACCCAAGCTTTAATGTGCCCATTCTGTGGCTCTATGGCGAGGATGCCTGTTTGCAAATGCTTTCGGTGGTACTTAATCGAATCCAGGGGGGTCATCACAGTGTCTTTTTCAAAGTTGGCATTCTCGTGGGTAAACACTGTCATTTTTACCTTGGTATCGAATGCTTTTTGCACCGACTTTTCAAAATCCTGCCATTCATCTATTAGTGCCTGTCCCTGGTCATCATTGCCCAGAACTTTCTCATATAAATCTTTCTGTTTTTTACTGATTATTTTCTTAGCATACAATTCTGTTATGTATCCCCTTTGCATATCGGCCCTGGCAATACGCAATAAGTCGGCATCCGAAAAATCATGTTTAAAAAGCGTGTTGTAGGTTTGCAATTTTTCACTTAGTTCAGCATCTCTGAGCCGGTCATAGCGTTCAGAACTCCTTATTTGAGCTCGCAAATTTTCCATTTTAATTTCAACATTTGAATCATCCTCGTCGTATTCCCAGGGGTCCTCTCTAACTGCATTCC
>JABDLW010000472.1 GCA_013001805.1 Saprospiraceae bacterium
AGCTGTGTTGCCAATTACACCATAGGTCTATCCTTTGTTTTCCTTTGAAAAGCGCTGCAAATTTAGGATAATTTTAGCTTATGCGATAGCTCTGGAACTAATTATATTCTTCCACTACTGTAATTTGAGGTGGATGTCATTGGATGTCTGCTCAGACGCTTTCCTCCCCTAAAGTGCCTTGCAGGAAAAAATAAATACAATGACATCTAACTGACTACCTGGTAAATGTCACAAAGGTTTCTCGCCCTTCCGTCTAAATCCAGGCCATAACCAATCACAAATGCGTCTGGGATTTCAAAGCCGACATAAGTGGATTCCAGTTCGAAGAGCAGACAATCCGGTTTCAATAGCAGTGTGGCGATACTTACCGAAGCTGGATCATGTGCAGCCAGATCAGTTATCATGCTCATGATGGTTTTGCCGGTGTCAACAATGTCCTCTACGATGATTACATGCCGTGCTTTAAGTGTCTCAGGCAGGCCAATGATTTGTTTTACCTGCCCAGTGGAGGAGGTGCCGGAATAAGAGGATAGTTTGACAAATTGGAGCTCACATTCGAGTGACGTGGCTCGCAGAAGATCCGCAGCAAACATAAAAGCGCCATTCAAAACGATCACGAATAATGGATCCTTATCCCGGTAGTCTATTGAAATCTCCCTACCCAGCTCCTGGATTCTCGCCCGGATCGTATCGCGATTCAGATACTTTTCAAAAATCCGATCGCCAATTTGGATTTGCTGTCTATTGCGCAGTTCTTTCATGGATGCGTATATCTACACAAATTATTGAATTTGATTATCTTTGCCCTCAATCCCACCAAGTCTTTTGTTGAATTGCAGTTTTTTAAGCAAATGTCAAGAGGCAAAATCTCCCGTATTTATTGGTATCATTTGATGGAAATTCAATTTTCTTTCAATAAGGCCACTTAATTAGTCAACACCATTAATATCTAATAAACTATCATACTATGAATCTTAAATTATTGATTGCCCTGGGTTTTCTCATGGGTTTATTTAGTGCTCAGGCCCAAACACTAGAGGAACTCCAGGCCACAAAAGCTGAGAAAAAGGCTGCACTGAGTACTCTACAATCGGAGCTAGCTGCGATTAATGCTCAGATTGAAGCACTACCGGGTTGGGACGTGGGTACATTCGGTACCCTGGGATTCACTCTTTCAAGTTTTGACAATTGGATTAAAGGCGCCAATCCCAATGCGGTATCTTCAAGCATTGCCGCCAGTTTGAATGCTTTTGCCAATTATGACAATGACAAACTATTCTGGCGCAATAGCGGTGGTGTAAACTTTGGTTGGCAAAAGCTCGATACCGATCTGGAAGACAATGTGGATGCCGAGTATGAACAAGTGGCTGATATCCTGAAAATAAGTTCTCTTTTCGGATATAAAATTAATCCCAAAATAGCCGGATCTGCGCTTCTGGATTACAACACCTCCCTCCTATCGAATTTTAATAATCCGGGCATTTTGGATATGGGTATCGGTTTTACCTGGACACCTCTTAAAAATATGGTAGTGGTAGTTCATCCCTTAAACTTGCACATTGTACTGGGTGACGATCCTACCTTTGGCGATGCACTGGGGACTAAGTTCTTCGTGGATTACCGGAAAGAGTTGGTGACGGGACTCACCTGGAAATCCAACCTCACGTCCTTCCTGCCCTATTCCAGTTCGGAACCCAGCTTGGCAGAATGGACCTGGACCAACGGATTTGGTTTTAATCTGTGGAAAGGCATTGGTGTAGGAATTGAATTTGGACTTCGTAAAGCAGAAGTGGAATCTCCCAAAGCTCAAAATTTCTGGGTAATTGGGATTTCCTATGCTATATAACGAATGCCCGTACTTTGTAAGGTGAAATATGCAGAATAATTCTAATGGGTTTTATACCTCCCCAATGATGCTCTTTTTAGGTCATAGTCATTGAGTTGGTCAGATCCGTCATGAATTGTTTTTGCATGTCCTTAAGCATGTCCTTAATCCATATGAATAAATACAGATGGAGGTGCTGACTAGTTCACGGTTTTCGCGTCAATCGGTAGGTGATCTAAATAAGCGGCCTTTTCTTATTTTTGCGCCTCAATCAAATCTAGCCTTCCGGTAGTAACCATGAAAAAATTCAAACATCCGTATGATTATACTCCTGCATACGCTAAACGCGTGGCCTATTTCAGTATGGAGTATGGCATCGACCAGGCCCTGAAGACCTTCTCCGGAGGACTGGGGTACCTGGCGGGATCACATATGCGCAGTGCATTCGACCTGAAGCAAAACCTGATCGGTATTGGAATCTTATGGAAATATGGTTATTACGATCAGGAGCGTAAACGCGATCACGGAATGGATGTGCTTTTTCTCGAACGCTATTACAACTTTCTTGAAGATACCGGCATTGTGTTCGATATTTCGGTCGACCGGCATCCGGTGAGAGTGAAAGCATGGTATCTGGCACCCGAGATATTTGGAACCGTACCGATGTATTTCCTGTCTACCGATCTTCCGGAGAACGACTACCTATCGCAGACCATATGCCACCGGCTGTATGATTCAGATGTAGCGGCCAAAATAGCCCAGTATATATTGCTGGGCCAGGGTGGAATCAAACTTCTGGAGATTTTAAATTACCGGCCTGACCGGATCCATCTTAATGAAGCTCACGGTTCGCCGGCCATTTTTTATCGCTATTATGAGCATAGGGATGTGGAGAAGCTGAAAAGTGAATTTGTTTTTACCACCCATACTCCGGTAGAAGCCGGCAATGAGACTCATGACATGACCTTTTTGAAGAAGATGGGATTTTTTCATGACTCTCCCCTGGAAGAGATTCGTAAGATCACCGGTGTTTATGACGATACATACAAATTAACCCTGGGAGCATTAAGGCTTTCTGGACGTGCGAATGCCGTATCGAAATTACATGGCGAGGTGGCCCGGGAGATGTGGTCAAAGTACGAGGACCTATGTCCAATTGACCATATTACCAATGCTCAACATGCCGGCTACTGGACTGACGCATCCCTTAAAACCTATTTGGCAAGTGGTAATTTGGAAGCAATCAGCAATCGGAAAAAGGCGCTCAAGCGTGTCCTTTTTTTGGAAGTCGCTAATCAAACCGGAAAAATTCTGGATGAAAATGTGTTGACTATAGTATGGGCACGGCGTTTCGCTCCTTACAAAAGAGCTGATATGTTGACTTGGGATATGGCAGCTTTTGAACAGTTATTGTCAGACCAGGACCGGCCGGTACAAATAATTTGGGC
>JABDLW010000776.1 GCA_013001805.1 Saprospiraceae bacterium
GGGTTAGGATTTAAGGAACTTAATTTTTTTGAGGTAAATTCAGTAAATCTTTCATTTGGGCAACCCGTTGACCCCAAAAATCAGCTAGAGAATTTTTGGGATCTGAACATAGATAAACCTGAGTGTCGCGCTCCCTGGCGAAGGGATGGCTTACTCGCCCCACTTCTATAACGGAATTAAACAGGGCGGCTACGTCAGGACCCAGCTCATCATTTACATAAATCAGTTTATTGATAGCCGGGCTTATCTTCTGAGGAGCCCACAATACATAAGAATCAGCAAAGCTGACTACCCGGGGCAAATTATATCGTTGACCAAAATGTTCCACCGCCCCGGCCTGACCAAAATTGGAACAATAGATCATACACGATTCTCTATCACCTGCTTGCTGGTATGCCTTATTTACCAATGTTGCCAGTTCTTCCCAGCCTAGCATATCTGCATAATCCTGAGGTAAGGCATGTGCCTGACCATCTTCCCAACGAAGTAAATTGTCGACGCCAAGATCATTGACCATAAATTGACCGAATCGTACCATGTTGTCTAACTTTAAATAGGGAATTGACATGGGCGATAAGAGGGCAAAGAACAAAAAACTAATGGTCGGTAATGCAACTTTGATCCAACTCCGGTGGCCAATCCAGTTTTCGAGATGACAAGCCCCCGCAGCTAATAACATGGGATATGCGCCCAGTGTATAATAGCTCTTACCTCTCAGCAATAAAAGGAGGAGCAGTATACCTACAAAAGTCCAGCCTAAGAGCCGAAAGGGCTTTCCTTGCGGAGAGCGAAATAAAAAGTAAAGACCAGCCAACCATATGTAAATGACACTCAAATTAAAAAGCAATTGATCACTCAAAAATCCAGTCAAACTTACATTTGACAATTGATTCCGGGCCAACTGCTCCATGTGGCTGATCACAGGAAAATTGTATTGCCACTGCCAGATAAGATTGGGAAGCACCAAAATAAAAGCGGCCGACACGGCGATATAAAAAGCACGGGAAGTATACAATTTGCGATATGGTGTTAACCATAATGCTGCCAGTGCCGGCAGCACAAAAAACACTACCGAATACTTATTGAGGAATCCAAAGGCAATGGCTACGCCTAGGGCAACTACATACTTACCGGATTCGGTGTTAATATATTTGATAATTAGCCAGGCAAACAGGGTCCAGTAAAACACATCGAATGGAACTGGATTGTACATTAGGAATACTCTTGGAAAAGCACTGCTGACCATAATGGCAAAACAGGCCAAAAACTGAGCAAACCGCTTTCCACCCATTTCACGGGCCATGAGCCCGGTCAATAAAACTGTAGCCGCTCCTAATAGTGCAGGAAAAAATCGAATGGCTTGTATAGAATCTCCGATAAAATATTGAGTGAGCCAACTAAAAAACCCGGGCGAGGGGGGGTTAGACCAAAAGCCCCAATCCAGGTGTTTTCCTAACGCTAAATAGAGAAATTCGTCCCGGTGATATCCATAATTTCCGTTGGTAAGCAGGCGGGAGAGAAAGCTTATCATTGCCATCGCAACGATTATAAAAGGAAAACTTTTATCTGATTTTGCCATTGGGAATTGAGATTTTGGTTTTGGACAAAGGTGCTCCCTGGTGTTAAATGTATAGTATAAAAACAAAGAAAATGTTTATCCACCGGAAGTGAAAAGATTTTTGATAAAAGGAAAGATTGTAGTGACAAAAAGGTGATTAGGAAGTAGCTCTTCGGGGAGTAGTGCCGGGCTTGGTTTTGCCCCATTTAATCAGGGTTTCGCGTACAATTACGGGTTTGAGCGGTTTGGTGACAAAATCTGCCATTCCGGCTGCTAAGCAATTCTCTTTGTCCTCATTGCTGACATTAGCGGTCAATGCAATAATGGTGGGGCGGAGGTTTTCAGGATACTTTGCCACTATTTGCCGGGAGGCATCTAGTCCGTCCATCACGGGCATTTGCATATCCATGAAAATGATATCATAAGTTTGCCGTTCTACCGCATCAACGGCCTCTTGTCCATTTCTGGCTGCATCTGCTTTATATCCCAGCTTTTTAAGCAGGTGCAATATTAATTGCATGTTGATGGCATTATCTTCTGCTACAAGTATCCTCAAAGGCAACTGTGCACTGAGTTGTCCCATGGGAGCTCTTTGAGCCTTAGCTTTGGGTTGTAATTTTTCTATCTCAGCAGCCGTCGGCAAACTAAATTGAGAAGTGAACGAAAAAACGGACCCTTCCCCTTGCCTGCTATTTACCCATATCCGGCCATTCATCAAATGAACCAGCTTTTGGCAAATGGCAAGCCCCAGTCCTGTTCCTCCATATTTGCGTGCAATGGAGGAATCCACTTGGGAAAAAGCAGTAAATAAACGCGATATTTTGCTTTCCTCTATACCTATACCGGTATCCTGAACCTGAAACAACAAATGTATAAGATCCTCAGTACTTGCATGGGAGTATTTTGAGATGCGGATCCGGATTTCTCCTTTATCTGTAAACTTTATGGCATTGTTCACCAAATTGATGATCACTTGCTTGATCCGGGTCACATCACCTACTATGAAATCTGGAACCTCAGAATCCAAATGAGCCTTGATGGACAGGGATTTTTTGGCAGCCTGAACGGAAAATAATTCAACAATCTCGTTTACAGCCGATTTTAAGGCAAATGGTTGGAATTCTAATTCCATATTTTGAGCCTCAATTTTGGAAAAATCGAGAATGTCGTTGATAATGGTCATCAAATTTTCTCCACAAACCCGAATGGTCTCTGTAAATTTTTGTTGTTCTTCGGTCAGTTTGGTTTGAGAAAGCAGGCTGGTCATTCC
>JABDLW010000782.1 GCA_013001805.1 Saprospiraceae bacterium
GGATTGCCAGGAGGCATCTTGCCACTGAATATATTTACGGATCATATAGAGCTTGTTTAAAATTGGCTTGATGCCTGCGGAATATACTGAAATTTTGAAAAGAGGAGGTCGCCAATTTGGTGAACTAAAGGTATTTTTTGGCGGGTGGTTGATTTTTTAATACCAAGACGGCCGTAAGAACATTCGTATGAACGGTTTCAGACACGAAGTGAAACCTGGGTTTTGCATCATCCTAATTGGAAGTTGGACCAGGATTTGCTTTTGCTAACCTGTTTTAAACCCTTTGTTTTTAAACAAGTCTTAATGACGGTCTTTACAGTTTAAATTATGCCGAGAATTCTCACTCCCTTTTTTATTCCCGTGTTCATGTGTTGCATGCATGTTACGGTTTGTGGCCAGTATGACAGCCTGTTTTATGACGGCTATACCCGCACTTATCTGGTACATCTTCCTGCCAACCAGGAGCATTTGGATAACTTACCATTAATCATTGCCATGCATGGTGGCTTCGGAAGTGCCGCGAATCTCCAGAATCAATCAGGGCTTAGTCTCAAAGCGGATGCCGAGGGCTTCATGGTTGTATATCCCGAGGGTGTAAGAGACGGAATTTTAAATATCCGGACCTGGAATGCCGGTTGGTGCTGTGGTTTTGCCAGTACTTCGGGTGTAGATGATGTTGGCTTTATCAATGCGCTTCTCGATACGTTGTACAGTCGGTACTCCATTGATACCAGCCGGGTTTTCGCCACGGGTATGTCCAATGGCGGTTTCATGTCCTACCGGTTAGCTTGTGAAATACCTGATCGTATAGCTGCAATTGCTCCGGTGGCTTGCTCTATGAGTGTATCCCGTTGTGATAGTGACAAGCCTGTTCCAATTATTCATTTCCACTCTTATTTAGATGGGAGTGTGCCCTATGCCGGGGGTATGGGTAATGGTGTTTCAAATCATCACAACCCACCACTTGATTCCGTAGCCCAGGTATTTGGAGAAATTAATGCTTGCCAAACTAAACGGGATACGCTGACTCACAATGACATGTTTACCCATATCCGCTGGAATGATTGCGACTGCGAAGCTGAAATCAATCAATACCTAACTCGTGACGGAGGGCATTCCTGGCCGGGGGGAATGAAAACAGCAATCGGTGATCCGGTTTCCACCTATATTTCAGCCAATGATCTGATGTGGGATTTTTTTCAAAATTATTCTTTGCATTGCCAAATGACAACAGCTGAAAACAGTAGCACATCAGCAACCAGTGAATATACCATCTATCCCAACCCAGCTTCAGATTACATTAACATCAGATCAGTCGGGAACCATCGGGTAGAGGCGACACTATACAATGCGATCGGTACTCCCGTGATCAATATTGCCACACCAGGTGAGATTGATGTATCACAACTGGATGCCGGCATGTACTTCTTACAAATACAGACCCGCTACCAGAGTACCGAAGTGAAAGTCATAGTAAAGCATTAAGTACAAACCTTCCTTAGTGGGGTAGCCTGAAGTTAATTTAAGATAGGTGGACTAACTTCAATCTCAGTTATTCGACTTTTGCGATTATTGGTTGAGAATGCCCTTATTTTCACCACAGTATTTTCTTCGATTTTAAGCGGAGACTCATAGATGGTAGAAGCACTAGTCGGATCACTACCATCCAAGGTATACTTCAATACCGTTCCGGGATATTCGTGATTGACGTGTAGCAATCCATTAATCATTTTAGCACCTGGAGGACTAATCCGGTAAGCATAGCCGTCGTCGTGATGATCAAGCCGCGGCAATTCAATTTTTCCCAACCGGTTTGTAAATCTAGCCCACTCGCTGTCAATGGCAGATTTCAACCCCCCTCTGGTGCTTTCACCCAACCAGCTTGGGGACGGAGCCCACGCCCGTTCAGCCAGTCCCAGCATTTTGGGAAGCAGTGCATATTCTAACATCGACGGATTTTTTATTGCTTCACCCCACAATGCTCCCTGGATCCCGATGATATTCTCTTCAGCCCCCGGTTGCAGAGCGACTCTTTCCCGGGACAAGGCCAGACCATCTAATGCATTACCTTCTTCATCCTCAAAAACACTGAGGAAGATATTGGAAGGGGTCAATTCAAACGCGTTCCTGGTGTCCACATAGCCCGCCCAGAAAAGACCGGGTTCTTCGGGGTCATAATCATATGCTAAATCAAAGTATAGGTTGCTGGCATTGCACATCACTACCTCGTACCCGGCATTTGCCAATTGATATGCCATATCTTCACCACCACTTCCCACGATGGCATTCCACGCATAAGAAACTACACCCTGGCCAATGAATTTGGGATTGGGTCGATGGCCATCATCAGTTGAGGTAAGCGTGATCTCTTCCCATCCGCCGATTTTAAGTTGATATTGGGATGCAATATCAAGGTATCTCTGCACAAAATACGGATGCAAGTCCTCTTCAGAGTGAAGCTCGGGTTCATCCCTGATCAGCCGGTGACACTCAGGAGATCCGGTCCATGCACCATGGGGCACTTCGTCTCCTCCGGTGTGAATCAGGGAGAGTGGTGCATCCGCTTCCCGGTACATGGAGACGACTTCGGCAATCACCTTCTCCAGGAAACTATATGTATTCTCCTGGCAAACACAAATCACATTATCGTTGTAGTTTTGAGCCGAAACATATCTGGATGTATCACTGCGGTCATGCAATAGATAAGTTCGCGCTTCTGCCTCTTTTCCCTCTGACATCAGTCGTTCATAACGAGCCTCCATAGCCTTGATAGCGGCACGGGCATGCCCAGGTCCATTGATCTCAGGTATGACTTCAATGTGATGGCGATTGGCGTACCGAAGCAAGTCAATATATTCAGCTCTCGTATAAAATCCACTTCCCAGACCAGCGGAACCAGCTGTTCCACCCGATCCATAGGCTGGAGGTAGCATTTCTCCCGTTACCGTACTGAAGCCACGGACCGCACCTACCTGAGTTAGCTCGGGCAGACCCGGGATCTCAAGCCTCCATCCTTCATCGTCAGTCAAATGAAAGTGTAATTTGTTTAATTTGTACAAAGCCATCAGACGGATGAGCTTCCTGATCATTTCCACCGATTGGAAGTTTCGGGCCACGTCAATATGCTGACCACGGTAATCAAATCTAGGTGCATCATCAACTTCGACTTGCGCAATGAAAATTTCGTTTCCGGGAACCCGGTAATAGCCGGAGGGAATCAGTGCCTTGAGACTTTGTATTCCATAAAATATGCCGGCTGCACTTCCTGCTTCGATTTCAACAGAGTGCTCCGATACTTGCAATCGATACCCCTCGCTGGATGCGTTATCCCTTGTGGAGTTGATTCTCAGGTAGATATCGGCTGTGTCTTCGTCAGTTGCCGATGCAATAACCGCAGTCCCCAGTAGTACTTCCCCAAGCAGATCGGCAAGATATTCGGCCTCCTGCCGGATGGGGCCGTCATATATAATGACTAATCCAGACCGTAAGGCAAATGTTCCAGCCTTTTGAGAAATCTTCTGTGGTGTAGGTAAGATGGGACTCAAGTCATCAACAGGCAGATTCGTACTGGCATGATTGAGATCGTATCTTTTCTCCGCTGATATGTGAATGGGTTCCTCACCATTTCTGGTGTCAAAACTAAAAGACGATGGAATCGGCTGGTG
>JABDLW010000810.1 GCA_013001805.1 Saprospiraceae bacterium
GACCAGCATTTTATTGAGTCTGCTATTTTTTCTGTCCTATAGCCAAGCACCTGAAGATACAGTTGAGATTCGCGGAATCTACGGACATCCGAAGCCATTCTGGGATAAAGGATTAAACCTAAAAGATCTCGGTGTCAATGCCGTTTTTGTTCATAGCGGATCGATTAACCAGGAGATGATGAACCAGGCGCGGTCGGAAGGGCAAAAAGTATTTGCCGAATTTGCCACTTTAAACGGTAAAAATTATGTAGATCGTCACCCTGAGGCTTGGGCCATTGACGACAAGGGCAACAGGGTTGAAGCCGCATCCTGGTTTATGGGCGTCTGTCCCACCGAGCCAGGCTTCCGAAAGTATCGTTTTGACCAATTGCGGGATCTTCTGACCAAATTCGATCTGGATGGTGTGTGGATGGACTACGTACATTGGCACGCTCAGTTTGAAGAACCGGAACCGATCCTGCCCGAGACTTGCTTCTGTGATCATTGTCTTGTTGAATTTTCGAAAGATTCCGGGTTGGAAATTCCTCAGGGTCATACCGCAATCAAAGCAAAATGGATACTTGACCACCATGAGGAAGCATGGCGCGATTGGCGGTGCGAAGTAATCTATGATTGGACAGTCGAAATAAAGCGCATTATTAAACAGGAGCGTCCCGAAGCCCTGCTGGGTCTTTATCACTGCCCGTGGAATGACGACGAATTTAATGGAGCCAGAAGGCGTATCCTGGGACTGGACTACAATCTTTTAAACGAGTCTATTGATGTATTTTCACCCATGGTTTATCACAGACGGATGGGTAGAAATGCAGATTGGGTCAAGGCTAACATAGAGTGGTTTAGTAAGCGGCTCCAGGTCAGTAAAGATGGATATCCGAAGATTTGGCCGATCGTTCAGGCACATAATGACCCCGGAATCATTGGTGCAGAAGAATTTGAAACGGTACTACTCGGTGCTCTGGCCGGGGAATCCAGCGGGGTCATGATGTTTACGAGTCATGCGGTCGCTGAAGATAGTGGTAAAACGGCGGTGATGAAAAAAGTGTACCGCCAACTCATAGATGCGAAAAGCAATTGAAATAAATTCTTATTAAATATCGTGGTAAAAAAGCAAATAGGATGGATCACGAAACTCCATGAAACTCATCAATTGAAAAATATCAAAAGTCTTTGAGTTTAAGAACTTAGGACAATCAAAATAAGATTGCGAAAATAAAATAAACTAATGGAAAAGTATCTGGCTTTCTTGCGCGGCATTAATGTTGGTGGACATCACAAGGTTCCAATGGCTCAATTACGGGAAGAAATGGAAAAATTGAATTTCCAGCATGTGATGACACTTTTAAATACCGGCAATATCATTTATCACGCTAAATCCAGAGATACCGCTAGGATGGAAAAAGTAATTTCAGCCCATCTGGAAAAGACTTTTAGTTTTCCGATTCCTACAATGGTCCGAAAAGCGCAGATGATAGAAGCACTTCTATCCCATGATCCCTTCAAAAATGTCGACATGTCAAAAGACATCCGGCTCTATGTTTCATTTGTTCGTGAAGACAAATCAAATGTGGCCTTGCCCTGGACCAGCGATGATGGTTCCTACAGAATTCTCAGTAAAAGCGACAATACCGTGCTGAGCGTTTTGGACCTTTCGGTTTCGCATACTCCAAAAGCCATGGATGCTTTGGAGACCTTTTTTGGGAAGGATATCACCACTCGAAACTGGAATACCATTCTTCGTATTGGAAAAAAACTGGCTTAATATTTTAATATAGCCGGAGATCAGTTTTACAGCAGGTGCCAAAATCGGACATTCCGCTGGTATTTCTTTCTCAATGCTCTTCCTGGCAAATGATTTTTTATTGAAGATTGAGTTTGGTTATGTACCTTACCTGCGGTTTGGGATAGTAATCAGGTAATAGGTATCTGACCTCACAGCGGCCAACTTAAATACAAATCAATGGACATTTTCTTAACCACGATGCAAGTCATAGCCCTGACGGTGGCCGGTTTGTGTCACGCACTTCTGGGCAGCATCAAAGTCCCTCTGGCGGAAAAATTAAACATCAACGAAGACCGGGTAGGAGGATTGCTCAGCGCTTTCGGTTTTACGACCATTCCGATGGCGTTTGCCGCTGGAATTCTGGCGGATAGCTTTGGCCGGCAATTGGTGCTTGGTGTTGCCTTCCTTATGTTGATAAGTAGTGTTTTGGTTCTTTCCCGGGCTAAGAAATACATCTCCGCCCTCATAGCGGTTTTGCTATTGGGTATTGGCTGGTCAGCACTGGTGAACGTCTTGAATGTCTTGCAAGGCAGTGCATTTCTGCCCTTGTTTCGTGAGGGTGCACCGCTCTCTTCGGCAATGAATTTTGGTGATTTTATTTTTGGGATGGGTGCATTTATCATGCCCATTGCCATTACTTTTATGTTGCAAAAAGTTCAGTTCAGGAGGACATTTATTGCATTTGCCCTGTTGATCTGCATACCACTGATTTTCGTGTTCCTCGTAGACTGGGAGCCTCTCACAGTGCCGGCTTCGGGTGACCTTAATTTGGGCATTGGCACGCTACTGAGTGATAGCAAGGTGCTGATACTTTGTCTGGCTTTTTTCTTTTATGTCGGTATTGAGGCCTGCACGGCTCTTTGGGCAACCACCCTTATGATCAACCGGGGTCTGACGGTACGAAAAGCTACTACTTACCTCTCGGTCTTTTGGCTAACCTTTACAGCCGCCCGATTGGTTGCAGCTTTGGCTATGCCTCCTGGTAAAGATATCCCCGTGTTGATCGCCCTGGCCATAGGTTGTATTATCTGTACACTCGTCCTCGCTCTTTCTAAATCTTCCCTCACCACACTCGTTGCTGTAATAGCGATAGCTTTAATTATGGCACCCATTTTCCCAATTTTAATTGCGCAACTGCTGGAATATGTCAACACCCATCTGGGTGCAGAACTTGGGGGCCGGTCAGTCGGGTTGTTTTTTTCCATCGGAGGATTTGGCTGGGCGCTAGTACCTCTGATGGTTGGTAAGGCAGCGGAAAGGTATTCGGTGCAAAAGGCCTTTTATGTTCTGGCTGGCTCAGCAACTTTGCTCACATTGCTAATATTTTTCGCCGGATCAGAATAACTAATACGGATAATGATGTCAAAGATTATTTTGACACATCAGATCTGGTTTCAATGCGAGCAGGCTCACACGAAATGTGATGATCCTGCAGTTTTTTCATCGAGTAGAAATGCTGATTTATTTAGTATTTCACTTCGTCTTAGAATCAAGTGCATCAAATAAGCCAACGGATAAGTTCCAGCTCTTTAAACCCTCTTGATTTACATGTTTATGTTTTTGGTTTTTCCCAATACTACCCGACACTCAAGTCCCTATTTGTCAACTTAATCTTGACCCAGGATTTTCATATTTTTGACTTAACACACCAGAATAGGTGCAGGAAGCAGTTTGGCAGGTTGAGTAGATACGAAATGAATAATTAAAATTAGGTACTGTAGCAGATGATCACAAAAAGAAATTTGATTCTTTCCCAAATAAACATGAGGAAACTGGTTTCAACTTTGCCAGATTAAAAGACACAAGAAAAAATGAATAACCGGATTTGGTCATTGCCATATTATTTTGCCTGGGTTCTTGTGATACTACAGGGATGCGGGCGAAATGAATCCGGTTCGATCAAAGCTGATCTGCCTGAGGTGGTTGATTTCAATTTTCATATTAAGCCGATTCTCTCCGATCGTTGTTTTTCTTGTCATGGTCCCGATGACAAAGCCAGGAAAGGAAATGTGAGACTGGATGAAGAGACTTACGCCTTTTCAAGATTGGATAGTTTAAGTGATCAATACATTCTCAAGGCGCGTGATCTAAAGAAAAGTGAATTATTCCAAAGAATCTCCAATAGTAATGCGGAAGAGAGAATGCCACCCCCCGGATCCAATCTTAATCTCACAGAATATGAAATCGAGTTAATTAAAAGATGGATCCAGCAGGGAGCGGAGTGGAAACCCCACTGGTCATTTATTACGCCTGCGCAAAATGCGTTACCAAAAATCCGGCATAGGGACTGGCCGCAAAATGAAATTGATTACTTCATTTTACATAGGTTGGAAGCCTTAAAAATCGAGCCATCTAATCAGGCTACGAAAGAAAAATTGGCGCGAAGGTTGAGCTTTGACCTTACTGGCTTACCGCCCAACCTGGAGACCATCGACGCATTCCTAAACGATGACTCACCCACCGCTTATGAACAATTGGTAGACCATTATCTCGCTTCAGATGCGTACGGAGAAAGAATGGCAACGGAGTGGCTGGACCTGGCTCGATACGCCGAGACCAATGGCATACATCATGACTTTGAAAGAAATATGTGGCCCTGGCGCGACTGGGTAATAAAATCGTTTAATCAAAATATGGGGTACGATCAATTTGTTACCTGGCAATTGGCGGGAGACTTATTGCCTGACCCTACCTACGATCAACAATTGGCCACTGCCTTCAATCGAAATCATAGAACCACGCAGGAGTGCGGATCTTTAGATGAAGAATTTAGAGTAGCTTATGTTGTTGACCGGACCAATACTTTTGGAAAAGCTTTCTTGGGATTAACACTGGAATGTGCCCAATGCCATGATCATAAATACGATCCGATTTCTCAGAAAGAATATTATCAGCTCTTTGCCTTCTTTAACCAGGTCCCGGAAAAGGGCGTGACAAAATCATTTACCGGGCAACCAGCACCTTTTCTCGAATTACCCATTGAAGAGATCAATGAAATCCGCGCCTACATAGATCAACAGGTGGAAAACGAATATGCGCACGGCAGTAAACAGGACCAGGATAAGAAATATAAGTCTAATTGGATCGAGGAAATGGAGGCTATGCTGCAGCCCATCATGATCATGCATGATCAGGACACCTTAAGACCGACTTACATTTTAGATCGTGGTTTGTACGATGCCCGTGGTGAAG
>JABDLW010000475.1 GCA_013001805.1 Saprospiraceae bacterium
GAAGATGTCTGATGATGCACGAGCCGGGCTTTTAGGCAAAATGAAAGAAAATAATATCAGCTGGGGGTCCACCAATCTGCCGGTCGACTTCCGCAATGACGAAGAAAAATTCAGAGAAGGCATGTCAATTCTGGCCGATACGGCCTCGATTCTTGCCAGCGTCGGCGGTACACGGATGAATACCTGGGTCATGCCAACCCATTCGCTTTATACCTATCGTGAAAATTTTCAACTTCATCGCAAGCGCTTGAAAGAGGCAGCCAATATCATTGGACATTATGGCATTCGGTTAGGGTTGGAATATGTTGGACCAAAAACATTGATGGCACGAAGTAAATATTCATTTATTCGAACCATGGCCGAAATGAAGGAGCTTATTGAGGCTACAGGGGAGTCAAATATTGGCTTTGTTTTGGATTCATTCCATTGGTATTGTGCGGGTGAATCAAAGACAGATATACTCACGCTTGACAAGGAGGATATCGTGACAGTTGATCTCAACGACGCCCGCACCGGTTTTGAAGTGGATGAGCAAACCGACGGAAAACGGGAACTTCCACTTGCGACGGGGGTCATACCCATAAAGGATTTTGTTGAGGGTCTGGTGCAAATCGGTTACGATGGTCCGGTACGTGCCGAGCCGTTTAATCAACCGCTACGAGACATGGATGATGAAGAAGCCGTGCGTGTAACCTTTGAGGCCATGAAAAAAGCCATCGATCTGTCTAACTAGCTACAGTCTTAAGAGATATTCAATCAATAAGTGGCTTCATTCCATCGCAACTCGTTCTTTAGTTGGTGGATTTTAGTCTCCTGATCAATTATGATGCATTCGATACCAGCTATCTCAGCGAAATCTTCCATAAATTCAGAAGTTAGGCATTGGCTGAAGCACGTATGATGGGCACCCCCGGCATATATCCATCCGGCAGCGGCAGTGGGTAGATCAGGAATGGGTTTCCATAAAACCCGCGCCACCGGTAATTGGGGCAAGTCTGATTCTGGCTCAACGGCCTCAACCGTATTGACCAACAGACGAAAACGATGTCCTAAATCGATCAAAGATGCATTTAGGGCCGGGCCGGGAGATGCATCAAAAACCAATCTTACCGGATCTGATTTACCCCCGATACCCAACGGATGTATCTCACATCTTGGCTGGCTATTGGTGATCGAGGGGCATATTTCAAGCATATGGGCGCCCAACACCTGTTGATTGCCAGGTGAAAAATGATAAGTATAGTCCTCCATAAAAGAATTGCCCCCCTCTAGTCCGGCTCCCATCACCTTCATACATCGCACCAGGGCGGCAGTTTTCCAATCACCCTCGGCGCCAAAACCATATCCCGAAGCCATTAACCGCTGCACGGCAAGGCCGGGTAATTGTTTCAGTCCGGTTAGATTTTCAAATGTATCAGTAAACGCGGAAAAATTGCCTTCTTTCAGAAAATTTGCAATACCTAATTCAATGCGGGCAGATTCACGCAAGGCACTATGCTTGCGTTTATTGCGTAATAAACTCTTTGATACTTCGTATTCTTCAAGATATACGTTGACGAGATCATCAATGGCCTTTTTTGACACTGATTTCACTCTATCAGTCAATTCCCCCATCCCAAAGCCATTAACTGAAATTCCCAATTGCATCTGTGCTGAGACTTTATTCCCTTCTGTCACTGCGACTTCACGCATATTATCACCAAAACGAGCAATTTTCATGGTCTGCATATCATGCCAGCCTGCAGCTACACGCGACCAAATAGCCATTTGGCGAACCACGTCCGGCTCCTGCCAATGCCCGACAACGACTTTGCGTCGTAAGCCCAGACGGGTACTAATAAAACCAAATTCTCTACCACCATGCGCCGATTGATTCAAATTCATAAAATTCATATCAATGGTAGCCCAGGGAATATCCCGGTTAAATTGTGTGTGCAGATGTAGTAAGGGTTTCTGCAGTATTTTTAAACCATTGATCCACATCTTTGCGGGTGAAAATGTGTGCATCCAGGTGATTAATCCTATGCAATTCTTTGCCGAATTCACTTCCAGACATAAATTATAAATCATGTCAGATGAGGTGAGAACGGCCTTAAACTTGATCTTGATGGGAACTTCATCTGATCGATGCAGGGACCGGGCAATTTTTCTTGAATGTGCAGCGACTTCAGCCAGTGTATCATCACCATATAAGTGTTGACTACCTGTCACAAACCAAATTTCTAATTCTTCAAAATTTTTCATAATTGCCCGTTTATCAAAAAATCATTGTGATTCACAATTAATCTATTGATTCTTTATTCTTTTCTTTAATAATTTCAGCCATTATACTTAGTGCAATTTCGGAGGCTGTACCAGCCCCGATATCCAAACCAACCGGTCCTTTGATACGATCGATTTGGTCTTGAGAATGCCCCATGGCAAGAAGCCGCGCTACACGTTTTTGCTGAGTCTTTCTGCTTCCCAGTGCACCAATATAGGCCACATCAGAAGGCAATAAGAGCTCCAGAGCCTGATCATCTATTTTAGGATCGTGAGTGAGTAAAACGGCAAAAACGGAATCATTCAATTTTATGTCCTTTAATAGGTCTGCCGGCCACCCCCGAAATAAAGACTCATTACCAACTAGATCCTTGAGGCTATCATAAAATAATCCACGTGGATCTATCACGGTTATTTTGAAGCCCTGCCACTTTGCCAGAGTGATTAAGTCCCTTGAGATGTGCGCTGCTCCAATAATCAGCAAATGATCTTTTGGAGGAAAGACATGGAAAAAATATTCGGCATTTTCAACGGTGATGAGTTGGCTCTTCTTCAACGATAGCTGCTCACCAGCCTGTACAAAGACCGCATCCGGCAATTTTCCCAATCTATTGTCAGCGCTGAAAAAACCAGGCTTATCATTGCCATAGATCAGTACCGCTCCAACATCATTCTTCTGACATTTTCGCAACGAAAACCATACTTCTCTACCATAATCGGTCTGGTTGAAAAAGGGCTGCACATAGACAGATATCGCGCCTCCACAACTTAATCCAACCGACCACGCCTCATCGTTAGACACACCAAACTTCATCTGTTGAAGCCTTCCGGTGCGTAAGAGCTCAAGTGCGGTTGTGACGACCTGACCTTCAACACACCCACCACTCACCGATCCCACCATCTTACCACCCGGATCGATAATCATACTGGCACCTACTCCCCTGGGTGCTGACCTCCATGTTGCCGTCACGGTGGCTAGCGCAAATTCTTGACCGGTCGCCACCCTTTTGTCGATTTCGTTGATAATATCAAGCATCTTCCAGTCTTTTATATTCCTTAACTTTATTTAAGCCAGGCCACCTTTTGTTTCGATTGATTTGCTTTTCCCAGGATGTCCCGGTATAGTTCAGGTTTTCTGGCATTAATGTAGCGAAACCCACCAGCGTCACTAAGCTTCTGGCGAACAATCGGGGCAACACACACATCATTATCCAATGCCCTACACTCTGCAATGATATCACCAAAAGGATCGATTATCATCGAACATCCGTTTTTTAATTGATCATCGTCCATTCCAATCGGGTTAGCAAAAACAACATATACTCCGTTGTCATATGCTCTGGATGGCAACCATTTCATCAACCAGTCCCTTCCTTTCATGCCATCAAACTCCAGCCGGAGGGAAGTAGGATCAGCCTTGCGATTAACCCACAAAGCGGGATCGACAAAACCTGCACCGGGCCGGGTAGAAGGCGTACACATGGTCACATGCGGCATGAAAATGATCTCGGCCCCCAACAGCCGGGTGGCCCTCACATTTTCAACAATGTTATTGTCGTAGCAAATGAGAATACCACATTTCCAACCAAACAATTCGAAGACACAATATTGATTACCGGGAAGAACGTGGGGATTAATGAAAGGATGTATTTTCCGGTATTTTGCCAGCAGCCCGTCCTTTCCCACGCATATATAAGCCTTGTAGAGGTGATTTTCAGCATCCTTCTCGAACAATCCTGCCAATATTACAATTTGATTTCTTCTCGCGATTTCTGTCAGTCTTTTAAGGGTTGGCCCGGTTGCCACGGGCTCGGCCAATTCCAGCATTTCTGCTTCAGAGAGCTTGCGGGCGAAGGTATAACCGGTGACACTGCATTCATGAAAAGCAATTACATTGGCACCGGATTGCGCTGCCTGATGCGATAATTGGTCAATGATTGACAAGTTATATGCTTTATCACCACTCCTATGTTCAAATTGTGCTGTTGCTATTTTCAAATCTTCCATTCCGGATCAAAGTGATTTTTTTCAAAACTATGAAAATATAAAACCAAATCCCGACGGATAACATGGCTCAATATTAATTATACACCTTTGGTTTGGATTTGTCTCATCTGAATTTTACCAGTCCCCGCCCCGGCAAACCCATAAGGTGGACTTGAGAGAAACAGGTTGGGAGCGCAACATCAGACAAGGATCGATCAAACACGCATGGGGCAGTTTTTACGGCTAAGAGGCAAACAAATTAGCCTCTGCACTCCAAAAGGAACTGCAT
>JABDLW010000828.1 GCA_013001805.1 Saprospiraceae bacterium
GATCACGAGAGCTTTTGAGATGCTCACCTTATTAAACAAATCACTTTGACTTCACGGCAAAAAAATGGACATTATAATTTGGATTTATTTTATAGCCAGAGCGCAAATCCGATAGACATTAGTAAAAAAATCCAGGTGGCATGCACCTGGATTAAGTTTCATCAAAATAAAAAATAAATAATTATTCAGTTACCTCAAATACTACCCTTGACGCAGAACCCACTCCTGGTCTTCCAGTCAGGCTCCCAATGGAGATTCCGCTTTGGAGGATATTAATGGTAAAAGTGCCAATGTTGTCAGGAGCGACTACAACAAGCACATCTGCAGAGTAAGTCCCCGGAGGAAGATTCATGCCATAGGTTCTCAGCCCGCCAGCCGGGGTCAAGCCCAATGAACCGCGTCCATCGACACTAAGATTGAAAACGTCATCTTTAGCGTCACCAGAATCATACAATGCGATAGTGATGTTGTATCCCGCAAGCCCGGAAACGGGTATTTCATCCTGAAGTCCGTCCCCGTCGTTGTCCTTACCATCCCCGGCGATTTCTGTGGAAGAACCGCCTTTACCCACAAAGGTCGGATCGGTTTGTCCCGGCGCAACACTCTCACCATTTTGAGCCACCTCGTCGCTGTTGCAGCCGAATTCGCTTAGCCGGTCAGTCATGGCAGCCAGGATGGTTGACACATCTAAAAAATCCACCCACTGGGTGACATCAGCACTAATTCCTTGCGCTTGCAATTGTGCCTGCAATTCCGGGCACACAGTGATATTATAAGTAATGTCAATGAGTAGATTAACCATTTCGTCTTCCAGGATATTCATCCTGTCGGCGCAAGTTTTAGCATGGTAATAGGTGTAGCTGATCATCAGATTTTCACATACATCTGCTGCTTGATCATTTATCTCCTTATGAAATCTATCGCGATGAAGTTGAAAGGTTCGATGATTATCTACATAGGCATCCTGGAGCTGTCTGACAGCCTCAATGAGTAGAACCAATTCGTTATTCAGTGTGGAACATTCACTGGTACTGTCGCCCAGCTCTTCACCCAGTTCTTCCGGGTCAACACATTCGCCCTGGCTGTTTTCCAGGAATGGCTCGCGACATTCGCATCTTTCTGATTCCTGGTTCCAACGCTGAGTTGTCGAATTACATATGCTGGTATCGTTCTCCACCGATTGGTTTTCGATGACGTTAATTACGGCACTTGCACTACGACCCAGGAAATTTGCTTCCATGGTGAATTCCCCCGGGTAGCTTGCGGTGAAATTCGAGATGTTCATAGCTTGAGCGGTCACATCGACCTCCCTTCCATCCTTGTATCGTGCGATTGCCTTAAGCTCAACGGACTCTCCAATCTTTAAGAGAGGTGAAGATGGAGTTATGAGTAACTCGTCTATCTGCTCTGTAGCAGTATTTTCGAGGAAATAGTTGACCACGTAATTTCTTGAAGTCTGGATATCAACCGGAATTTCAAGGGTCTCCGACATGCCATCATAGTTTGCAGTAAATCCTAATTTACCTTGATACGCCTGAGGGACACTTATTAAAAAGGAAAAGTTTCCATGTTGGTCCGTAATATTTTTAGTGCAAGTTTCATTTTCAAGTAGGTGGGGTATGTCGGATGTGATTCTAGTCCCAGCCAATGGTTGTCGAGTATTGGAGGTAACCGCTTTGCCACTGATGGAAACCGGTATATTATTTTTTAATTTGTCGATGATTTCATCCAGGCGATCCAGATTTGGCCGATTGCGGCTGAGGTAGCGATTCGTCAGCATTTGATCCACCAGATCTTCAATCGTTTCTCCTGAGAAGGCTTTTATTGAATTAAAGTCAAACCCATTTCCGTCTTTAAGCAACATCTTGAGCCAGTTTAATCCAAGTGAATTCATCATAAAATTCTCCACGGCTTGATCGTTGCAAAAAGATAGAGCGGAGTACGCCTGTCTTGATAGTGCCTGTATCTCGTCAAATTTCTGGTTCAGCTGCTGCTGATAGTAATTAAACCCGGGAGCCTTGATATAGGCATTGTGTAAAAAAGCCAGGTCGGCGGATTTTGTTTGTTCGCCCTTTTTGTTCAGGAAAATCCGAAGCTCTCTGATATCCTGAACTCCCTGATGGGTACCATCTAAGCTTGCTTCTTTTGATCCAAGCCAGGTGTTTTTGTGATAGAAAATTAATTCACTTGCATGAGAGGTATTGTAATAAATATTTTGGTATATGCCTGAACCAATGGATTGGCTCAGTGGACATGCCCTATCGATGTGGGGGAAGCTTTTGTAAAAAGCTTGCTTTACTGCTGCGTTTTGTACATACTCACCATTGGAAGAAATACAACCTTGACCGAAATTACGTTCGAGCAGACCCCCTGCTCTTTTGGCTGCCGCCAGCACTTCCTTGCCTAACTTAAATAAATTACTGACAAGGCTTCCTACAATGGGTAAATCTTCGCCAAATCTTTCGCCAAATTCAAAAAGAATTTCAATTTTATTGGTGGGGTCCTTAGTTGATAA
>JABDLW010000830.1 GCA_013001805.1 Saprospiraceae bacterium
GATTTATCTGCTTGCCTTTGGATACTTTCGAATTTTAAGATCCATCTTGTCTTATCCGGAAGCACCGTGGAAAAGTGCTGCTTTTTATAGGTCATTGTGTGACAACCGTAAATACTTACAGTTTATGATGTCACTGGGCTGGTTTGGTATGGTTGTTTTCATCTTGTCTAATTTTTATTTTGGAGCTATATCTACGCTGGTGGTTTTATTGGCTTTTTCACTGATTCTATTTGGACTTGTGATCGTTCCACTGAAGCACTATATGCTGTATACCTTTCTCGATGGAGAAGAGAAAGAGCAGATAGTGCGGGCTAAGATTCAAGCAAATGAATATGAAGTGCAAGATCCCCATTTAAAGTATCCCTTGACCAAAAATATGTTTAAGACAATTGTTCCTATAGCCCTGGTTATGCTTTTAGTGTACAGTTTGATTCTCGGGCAAGTGGGCAACGGGCTTCATGCCTTACCCGAGCAGGAAGAGACTAGCTCCACAACTTGGAACGGAGAATATCGCAATCAGTTAATTGAGCAAATTGAAGCCGAAGATACCTTGTACTTTATCGCTTCATACGGAGGAGGCCTCAAAGCGAATATTTGGAATCTATTGATTCTTGATACACTCTTTAATAGTAACGGAGCATTTCAAATAATGGACAAGACTCTCGCTATGTCTGGTGTATCGGGCGGAGCTTTGGGTCAGGCTTTTTATCTGTCTTTGCTGGATAGAAGGGACAGCAGGAAAATTATTCGCAATGTGGGAGCTTCTGATTTTTTATCCGGAGACATCTCTTTTCTGTTGGGTTTTGACCTCCTTCGTGAGCTGGTACCTTTCAGAGCAGATTTTCAAACCCGTGACCGCAGTGGATGTTCTATGGAGCGCTATGCCAGTCTTTTTTCTGATTCAACGATGACAGAAGTTCCATTTCAGGCTTATTGGAGGAATAAATACCTGGCTTGCAATCGGCGACTACCGGTCTTGATTGCTAATACGATGGGTACCAATCACAAGCGAGGAATTGCCTGTTCCATAGATTTTGAAAGAGTCTTCCCGGATGTTTTTCCGAATTCCATTGACATTCTCGATTTACCGGGGGCAAAGACGTTAAGCTACACTGATGCTGTTTCCACTTCCAACCGGTTTCCCGTGATCAGCCCGGCGGCTAAGATTATTTCACGAGGCCATTTTGTTGATGGGGGATATTTTGAGAATTCAGGATTATTAAGCCTCGTAGACTATTACGACTTTTTACGCCGTGACAGGCTAATTGACAGCTTATTAAATAATCGGACCATTATATTTATACAAATAAACAATGGGCGGAGATCCTGGGTGAAACATGATGCTCAGGATTTAATGAATAAAGCATTAGAATTAGAAGATCAGTATAGTAATGTCCGGGAATCAGCTGAGTTGAATTCGGTGATTGGAACTATTACGTCACTGGATGATTTACCCGAATATGTCCTGGCCAGATTAGAAAAACATGCGAAAGATTTACCGCAAATAAAAGTAGTGCAAATTTTGCTCCCATATCGCTATGATATAGATTATGTAAAGTCACTCTTGCAGAAAACGCCGGCAAATATTTTGGAATTAGGTGCGAAAGCCGACAAGAATAACGCAGAATTACAAGAGGTCTTGTCGCAAACCAATGGATACCACCACCCCAGTATTGTGGAACCGGTCACAGCCAGAGTACTGACCCAAGCTCCGGTAGATTATATGGAGGTCATCATGCAGAAGGGTGGGGTATTGGATAGTTTGAGGAGCATCATGAATTAAATTGATTTCTTTTGCTGAGCCTGCAAGTACTTTCTTATTTGGCCAATTCTTTAAAGCATTTTTCAATGAGTGATATACACTCTTCCGGTTGATCCAACCAGGGGCAATGTCCGGCATTTTCAACAATAAAAAAATGATGGGTCTTTATTGATGCAGCTTTTTGTTGGCCTGTTTTTGGTTTTTCAAATGCATCCTGGTCTCCCCAGATAAAATAAACCGGCATCTCCAGCAGATGTAATTGATCACCGATATACAGATCTTTTCTCCAGCCCGAAATGGTAAGCACATTTTCCAGCAAGGAGAGGAAGCCTTCCTGGGCTCCGGGTAGTTTTTGCCCCAGCACCACCAGATGCAGATAATCGTCGGCAAGATGGTCAGGATCAGCCACCAGGATTTGTTGGTGAATTGATTTTACATTGGTTAGCGAGGGCTTTGCCAGTGTTTTGGTCAGGATTTTATTGATTCCTCTGATGCCAAGGAGTCGAAGCTGTAGTGGGATCCAAAAGTGAAGACCTGCAGGGGCGCCGATCAAAATTAATCTATCCACATACTCGGGATACTGAATAGCGAAAGATATCGCAAAATAACCACCCATCGATTGTGCCAGAAAAGATGCTTGGTTTAGTGATAAGGCATCCATGAAGTTTTTAATAAACTGCACGGCACTTTGTTGGAAGTCAATCCCATGATAATCAATCGGGTCCGAAAGACCACAGCCCGGTCGATCTACCACAAACAGATGAAAATGTTTTGAAAGGGGCTGCAAGATATTGTACCATTCGCAGGAATTACTACCACCACCATGTAAGAGGATCAGAGGCTGACCCCGGCCGAGCTCCAGGTAGTGTACTCTCCTGATGGGACCTCGTAAGGTCACATATTTTGACTTGAAATCAATCTGCTGTTCCCGAAAAAGAAGATCTCTTTGCTTAATGAATTGATTCGAAGTACTCATGGTAATATTCGTCTATCTTCACCAATATACAATTTAGTCCTTTATGGTTTTTTAAAGACCTAATTATTGCCAGACAAATTTCTTCATTTTTATCTGATTGAATAAGGCAAGCCACCGTGCTTAAAAGGGCAGAGCAAGTAATCAATTTCTTACTTCTAAAGTAGTTTAGTCACAATCAACTTATTGCATTGACTTTATTTCTTCCTTTAATTCACTTAATTGGACTCGTAAAACGCTATTTTCGTCTTGAATTTGTTGCATCAGGATTTCTTGTCTGGCAGTTAGGGTTCTTTGATCATCTAATATTTTCTGTAGATCATCCAGTGATTTTTGTTGTTGTTTTATAGCATTAATCAAGAGAAAATCAAATGCACTTGGATCTACATTTAGATAGATTTCTCCATCTTCCGCAACAAATGGACTGACCATAAAAGGAGCAATATTTTCCAGCTCCTGGGCAATTACTCCCACATATCGTGTGTCTACCGGTAAATTTAATTTACCGTTGTACTCGAAACTAACCGGACGCAGGTGTTTAATGATCTCCATTCCAGAGGTGAAATTTGTGATTCTGGTTTTTAGTCGTCGATCGGAGGCATTCGACCAACTACCACCACCCGGCTTTCCTGCGCTACCGTTTACATGCAGTTTGTAGGCCGGGCTATTCGTGCTGATACCAATATTTCCCTCGGTATCGATTAAGAAATTCTTATTGTTGTTACTCGAACTGGAACCTGAAAGTTTGAGCGCTGTATTGGCTCCAGATCCATATTGGTAGAAATTCCAACTTCTTTCGCTGTTCAAGGTCAGGAGTACATTGTTGCTCCCAGGTGTCCCCACACTACAGCGACCGTTTTTATAGACGGTAAACGCATTACGGCGAGTGCTTTGACCAATACCAACTTCAAAGATAGGGTCGGTGGAAATCCAAGCATTCGGATTTCCCCCACCTACATTAGCTCTTCCAATGGCCATGCAGTACCTGGCATCTGCCCTGGTACCAGATCCAAAGGCAGCTGCAGTTGAACCAGTCGCTGTTGTAGCAGCCCCAAAGGTAGCAGTGGTAAATCCCTGCGATCGAGTGCTATTGCCAAAAGCCACCGAACTCTGTCCCGTGGCTTCGCTAAGCTGTCCAAAGACTGCCGATCCAAATCCTGTAGCTTTGGTTTGCGAGCCAAACGCTACTGAGTTTGAGCCAAGGCTGTCATAATCCCACTTGGTGCCCTCAGCATAGCCAGCTCGAAAGGCACCCTTGGTCGGAATCCACATCAATTTTGTCCCTTGATTAGCTGTGTCGAAACCAAATATGACGGTTTGGTTTTGGGAAACGTGTAGTCCAGGTTGAGCCGTTGTCTTTCCAATCAAAAAGGAAATGATGAAGAGAAATAAGATAACTTTTTTACTTTTCATTAATTGGGATTTTACGTAAATTTTCTACGGTTGGAGTGATAATTTGGTTCATGACTCAATCAATCCTTGCTGATTCCACTGGTTTTACCGCAATAAATATCAATAGCAAGTTCAGTAGAAAATCATCGGGAGACTAATACAATAGTTCCAAAAAGAGCGATAATACGACCACATAATTTTGGCTCTCGAAAATGTGTGGCCGTTTTGGGGGAGGAATTATCAATTCATATTTAATAGTATCTTTTACTGATAAACAGATCCGATTACATATTAAAAGACTGACGCCATGAAAAAAAGACGAGATTTCATCAAGCACAGCGCATCCTTGACCTCTGGTATCGCACTGGGGCGGCATTTGAGTAATCCAAGACCTGGGCAAGAAAGAGAGTATCGGGTATCTGGACATTTGATGGAGTATAGTAAAGATGCCGGTATTCAACTTTCATTGGCTTATTTCTGGGGCATCGAACCCTGGAAAGTGGCCTTGGCCAAACAGATGGATGTATTGGGAGCTGTCGGGGGTATCAGTCCGGGGATGGTCAACATGGACGGAAAAAATAATTATGACCTGGAAGTTATAAAAGCGGTAAAGGAAGCCTGGGCCAAAGAAGGCTTGCAACTTAAGGTAATTGAGGGACCACCATCTCTATACACAAAAACTAAACTAGGCCTGGAGGGTCGTGATGAAGAAATCGAAAACTTCATCACGTTTATTAAGCATATCGGATCCCTGGGGATTGACACTGTCTGTCACAATTGGATGCCGGTAATTGGCTGGACTCGTACAAATAAAGAAAAAATAGGTAGAGGAGGAGCATTAGTAAGTAGTTTCAATGTAGCCGACATTAAGGACGAGGCTCCGATTACTGAATATGGTGAATTAAGCCACGAAAAAATGTGGGATAATATGGAGTACTTCCTGAAGGCAGTAATTCCCGAAGCCGAGAAAGCCGGGGTCAAACTGGCGCTCCATCCGGATGATCCTCCAATCGATTCGATTCGGGGAATACCCAGAATAATGACCTCAGTTGAAGCCTTCAAAAAAATGTTGGATTTATATCCCAGTCCCAGTAACGGCATCACCTTCTGTCAGGGCAGTTTTGCCTCGATGGGTGATGCGGATAATCCGGTGGATATTCCCGCAGCCATTGAATATTTTGGCAAGCGGGGAGCTATCCATTTTGTTCACTTTCGTGATGTACGCGGGGGCAAAAGCAAATTCGAGGAGACTTTTCATGATGACGGAAAAACCGATATGTACCGGGCTATGGAAGCCTATTACAAGATTGGTTTCAAAGGTCCCATGCGACCCGATCATGTGCCTACTATGGCTCAGGATTCCAATGAGCATCCCGGCTACAGTACCATTGGGACCTTGTTTGCCATTGGATATATGCGCGGTTTGATAGAAGGAGTGCAGAAGGCTTGAAGGAACATCAGGATAAGACCTCCGAAATTATGAGTCAGAATATCAATTGAGGATAAAAGAAAGACGAGCATGGATGCGGTTATTTAGTCAGGAGAAGAAGATTGTACTTATTCCTTATTGCTTCGAACATCTTCTTTCGAGGGGGCAAATTTCTTATTATTGTTCGGAATCTAAAGAACATAATAACACATTCCAATGGCAATAAAGATCAAACATGAGCAGTTTGACATGCTCGGTGATCTCACCAAACAACAACAAGCTGCCATTCGTTGTGATAACCGTCGTGTGCTGGTGCTGGCGGGTGCGGGCTCGGGTAAGACCCGGACACTTCTGCAAAAAATCGTTTATCTGATTCGTGAAAAAAAGGTGAAGCCCGATGAAATCATGGCTATCACGTTTACAAAAAATGCCACTCATGAGATGATTGATCGACTGCTGCTGGCTTCAGATAATACAAGGGAATATGCCCAGGCAATCAGAAGTAAACATGTTACTGTGAAGCAGGCAAATGAGTTGAGACGAGCAAAGATGCGGGAACATAAATGGATTGCCCGCCTCACGCTCCGGACATTTCATGGACTGTGCTACAAACTCATGAGAAACTATGGCGCCAAAGAGTTTGATAATAGATTCC
>JABDLW010000873.1 GCA_013001805.1 Saprospiraceae bacterium
CCTGGAATCCTCGCAATGTGGTTTTGGCGGGCAATAAGACCGCCCGTTTCCGCCGTGATGGCCAAGAGAAATTCGTGCCCTATATTCAACTATTTCGAAATGCCAGAGTCGTTGAGGTGCCGGGCCAGGGTAAATTCGACATGTACCCAAACCGTGATTCTGTATCCTATGCACACATCTACGGCTTTCCAGATATCAAGAACATCCTCCGTGGTACCCTCCGGCATCCTGGGTTTTGTCAAGCATGGGGAGCTCTGATAGCTCTGGGATTGACGGACCCTGACACCAGGGTAAATGGTGCTCATTTCACTACTTATCGCGACCTGCTATTAGCCTTCCTCCCGGCTGGTAAAGAACGGGTCCGGGAAAAGATCATACACTATGCATGTTTATCTGATGCGGATATTGTTGAGCAAATACTCTGGCTTTTTGACGATACTCCAATACCCAAGCGAAAAACGACAGTCGCCGATCTACTGGAGAACCTGATTTTACAGAAATGGGGACTTAAAGAAAATGACAAAGACCTTGTCGTGATGCAACATGAGATAGATTATGAATTGGGAGAAGTGAAAATGCGAAGTCAAAGCAGTATGTCAATGATGGGAGAAAATAAAAATAACACCGCAATGGCCAACTTGGTAGGCTTACCATTGGGTATTTGTGCACGGTACCTTCTCCAGGAGAAGATCAGGTTGACTGGCGTACGGCGCCCGGTGGACAGTGAGGTATATGTTCCTGTTTTACAAGAGCTTGAAAATTATGGAGTTCTATTTACCGAAAAGGCGATTTCACTGGCTTGAGACAGATATTAGCATATTACAATGACATCGGTACTGATGCTGCCAAAGGTTTTCAACTATTTTCTATTTGTCGTCAGGGAGTGGGTTTTCTCGTCGGAATTATCCTGGCCAAAAGTGTCCTGACTCTTGAAGATATTGGAACTTACGAGCTCTGGCTTTACCTGGGTTTAATTCTAAGTTTGGTGGCGCTCAGTGGGAGTTATCAGGCATTTACTGCCACTTTTCCCAAATTGAAAATGGTCGATCGGCCGCAAGCTATTTTTGTGGTATGGTCCATATGTTGGATTTTATCACTTGTTATAGCATTGTTGATTTACATTTTCAAACAATTCATTTTTAATACAATTCTGAATATTGAAATCATCCCGGAATTAGGTAAGGTTTTATTGTTTTTACTACTGCATTTAAATGCAGCCCTGATCCCATATCTATTTCTGGTAAAAAATGAAGCTAAATTGTTTTTTCCGTTTTGCATATTCTATGTACTGGGGGGAGTAGCATCGGTCGGAGTGCCCTTGTATTTTGGGGGTGGTCTGCCAGAGGTATTACACGGGCTTTTGCTGTGGTCGATGATTGAACAAGGCCTTTTAATTTATCTGATCTTCAAATTTGCCAGGTTGCAGGTTCTGGATTCGTACGTGAAATCATTTTTGATACTTCTAATTCCTCTCAGTTTCTATGCTGGCGCCGGTATGTTAGCACAGGTATTTGATGCCTGGTTAGTCAATAAAACCTATTCCAGTTTTGCCATTTTTGCCGTTTTTAAATATGGTGCCAGGGAACTTCCCGGTGCGGTTGCTATTGCCAGCGCATTTACCGCCTCTATGATTGTAGTGTATGCTCAGGGTGGTTTGAAAAGCCTCACGCGAATAAAGTCCGGTTCGCGCAGATTTATGCACTTTTTTTTTCCGCTTTCGATTCTGCTGATGATTTTTAGCAAATCTCTTTTCAAAATTGTCTACAGTACCGAGTTTGTGGAAAGTGCCATGGTTTTTAATACCTACCTGCTCATCATGATAAGCCGCTGGCTTTTTCCTCAGGCCCTGCTCATCGCAATGGAAAAGCACCGTGCGGTTTTTCGAATCAGCCTTTTTGAGTTGGTCATTAATATTGGTCTAAGTCTTCTCCTCGTTCCCTATCTGGGTCTGGTTGGAATTGCCCTGGGTACGGTAATCGCATTCTGGGCAGAGAAGATCTTGATGATGCTTCAATTAAAAATCAGACATAACATAGCGATATCAGAGTATGTTCCTGTGAAAATATTTGCTTTGTACAGCGGTCTTTTGCTCGTTAGCTACTTGCTTTCATGGATATGAAAAATGGAATACATATTTCGCAGGCGTTTAGTCAGATTACTGACCGTCTGCACTTGAAGACCGGAAACCCAAGGACAATAGCGCGTATGTTATTTGAAGATTTATTTGCCATATCCAATCCCGACCGCGATGGATTTCTCACCCGGGATGAATGGTCATTACTTCAATTGGCCACCCAACGAATTAATCAGGGTGAGCCTCTGCAATACGTCACTGGAATTTCGCACTTCTATGGATTCGTATTTAGTGTAGATCACCGCGTTCTGATACCCAGAAGTGAGACGGAAGAACTTGTACATCTTGTGCTGGAGCAGATGCCTGTTGCATTTGAGAGAGATTTAAAAGTCTTGGATATTGGTACCGGTTCCGGGTGCATCGCGATTTCTTTAAAAAAGAAGCGGCCTTATCTGCAAGTGACGGCCCTGGATTTAAGTGCAGATGCACTCGAAGTAGCAGCACAAAATAGTGAGAAGAATTCGGTGGAGGTAACTTACATTTGCGATGACATCACCGACTTGCATGATCCTGCATTAATGGAGGGAAAATGGGACGTTATTGTCTCCAATCCACCTTATATTCAAGCTGCTGAAGTCGACATCATGGACACCAATGTTCTGCAATATGAACCAGGAAATGCACTTTTTCCAGCAGACAATAATCC
>JABDLW010000890.1 GCA_013001805.1 Saprospiraceae bacterium
AGAATCCTTCTGGTTGGGAGCAGGCTACGATTCCCGTCAATTGGTTAATACTGAATTTGGCATCCGCTTCCGTAATTTACAGGAAATCCCTCCGGTCATAAAATCCAAATTGAGCTATTGGCGTCTGGGAATATCTTACCGGTTTTGGAACGGCAGGCTAAACTCCGTTATCGGAAACCGGCTGAGCATTCGCCTGGCCTATATCTGGCATTAGTAGACAAAAGAAAAATTAGCTCTGATTATTTCTCGATAAACACTCGCAAAACAAATGTACATGCGAAGATGCCTAAAGGAATATGAAGAGTCAGAGATCTACGGTTGATCTAATAAGAGAATTCTCTTACATCAGAATATTAAGGAACAACCTTTCCGGTAGTCAAGATAATCATTACAAAAATGTTTGTTTTGTTTACACAAAACTAGTTTACTTTGTAAAGAACGAAGTGAACTGGACTATGCAACTATTTCGAGTTGTTGATAGTCTTATCAGTGTCCACTGATAAGCAAATAAGATATGCTGAGAAATTACCTAAAAATTGCCTGGCGAAATACCTGGAAAAACAAGCTTTGGTCCTTCATAAATATTTCAAGCCTTGCGCTCGGAATCGCCGCATGTTTGTTGATTTTTCTATTTATTCAAGACGAACGTAGTTTTGATGCATTCCACAACAAGGGGGACCGGATTTATCGCCTGGACGAGGTTCAAAGCTTCCCAGGCACGAACACACAAAAAGTTGCTCTTTCCATGCCCGGCATGGGACCCGCTCTTCTCCGCGACTATCCGGAAGTAGAAAATTTCTCTCGTTACTGGACACGGGGAAAACACCTGTTTATTAAGGATGATCGAAAAATTCTGATCGAAGAAACTGTTTTCGTAGATAGTTCATTTTTAGAAATATTTGATTTTCCTCTCCTATCTGGTAATAGACAGTCTGCCCTCAAGGAACCCAATTCGATCGTACTTACAAAGGAATCCGCATCCAAGATATTTTCAAACCCAAATCCTATTGGAAATTTTATCGATTGGGAAGACAATACATTTGAGGTCACGGGTATTCTCACAGATGTACCCGAAAATTCTCATTTACAGTTTGATGCCCTGGTATCCATGGCAACCGCGACCAGTGAGCAACCGGAGTTTGATAACCAATTCGGGTCAAACTATTTGAATACATATTTACTGGTAAAGCCTTCGACCGACATTAAGAATCTGGAGTCGAAGATGCCAGATTTCCTGTTGCGATGTATGCCTCCGGATGAAGATGACGCGGGAACTATAAATGATTATTATAAAATATTTTTTCAAAAACTGCCGCAAGTCCACCTGGCATCAATGGACATCGAACACGATTACAATAATTACCGAAAATTTAATGGAGCCTATCTTAATGTCTTCTTCCTGATAGGGTTATTAATATTGATGATTGCCGGCGTCAATTTCATGAATCTGATCACGGCAAGGGCATCCCACCGTTGGAAAGAGGTGGGTGTTCGCAAGACCATTGGTGCACAAAAAATTCAAATGTTCCGGCAGTTTTCAGTGGAATCCGGCATGCTTGGAGTGCTGGCATTTTTGTTTGGATTATTAATAGCTATCATCTGCACACCATTACTTAACCGGCTCTTAGACCGAACTCTGAGTTTTACGTACTTCCTGGATCACCCGTTGATGTTGGCTGGAGCACTCGCATGCACTATTTCCCTTAGTTTCCTGGCAGGCATTTACCCATCTTATTATCTGGCTTCATTTAAGACGGTCAATATCCTCAAAGGAACCAGCGATGAAAATAACAAATCCATTTTCCGCAGTTCTCTGGTGATACTGCAATTTGGCCTGGCCATTGGGATGATTATTTGCACATTTATTGTGGTACAGCAATTGTATTATGTTACCAACAAGGACATTGGCTTAAATAAAGATCATATACTTTTAGTAGATATGAATAACGATGCCAATGAGGTGTTTGAGACTCTAAAAAATGAACTAAAAAGAAATAACCTGGTCAAAGGTGTCACCGCATCAGGTCAGCGACTGGGAAATAATTTCCATCAATGGGGGTTTAAATTGCGAACGGACTCTGTCCGAGGGTTGACACCCAGCAATGTCAATGTAGACTACGATTATTTGGATGTATATGAAATCAAATTAAGAGAAGGACGTAATTTTTCTCACGAGCGCCCGCGAGATAATGGTTATGCATTCATTATTAACGAGTCATTTGCTAAAGAACTAAATCTGGAGAATCCGATCGGCGTCAGTGCCGGACATTCCTGGTATCCGGATGATTCTCTGGGCACCATTATTGGTGTTGTCCAGGATTTCAATTTTAATTCACTGCACTATGCCATTAATACCTTATCTCTGGTCGTACATGAGGAATGGGGTTATGACGAACTTTCTTTGAAAATCGATGGAAATAATATAGAAAATGCCATTGCAGAAGTTGAGCGCATCTGGAACAATCTGGTGCCCAAATGGCCTTTTCAATACTCATTCCTTGATGAACATTTTGAAACGCTATACCAGTCTGATCAGCAAATGGAAGCGGTGGTGAAGATCATGGCCCTTCTGGCTATTCTTATTGCTTGTATGGGATTATTTGGCCTGGCAGCAATCACCACGGAAAAAAGAATTAAGGAGATTGGTATTCGGAAAGTTTTGGGAGCATCATTGCAAAATATTATGATACATCTTTCCAAAAACTTTGCACTTTTGATTGTTTTGGCGTTCGTGATTTTTAGTCCCGTCACTTATTTCTGATGACCAAATGGCTGGATAATTTTGCCGACCGGGTTTCCATCGGCCCCACAGTTTTTGTACTGGGTTTTATTATAGCTTTTGGCATCGCTATCCTAACGATCAGCTACCACACGATGCGGGCAGCTATGCGTAATCCAGTGCATGCATTGAGAGATAATTGACCTATAATGCGCGTCTCTGGTGTTACCCGGATATCTCTTATATTCGTAGGAAACTCTCACTCTCGAAAAAAACTCGCTACCGGATGACACGTATATTCTTCTTTTTATCCTTTCTTATCTGCTACCAAGTCAATGGTCAGGAAGTGGTTTTATCGCTTTCGGATTCAGTGGTCCCCGTGTTTGTCCAGGGTGAGTCAGGATACGCGTGTTTCCGAATACCCGCCACGATTAAACTGGCTAATCACGATTTAATAGCATTTGCCGAAGGGCGTAAAAAGGGTTGCTCAGATACTGGAGACATTGATTTGGTGATGAAAAGGTCAAAAGATCGGGGAAAAACCTGGGGTGAATTGCAAAAAATTTGGGATGACCAGGCCAACACCTGTGGCAACCCAGCAC
>JABDLW010000491.1 GCA_013001805.1 Saprospiraceae bacterium
GACATGGCTTGTCCAGGTGACTCAATATTACTCAGCGCCAAAGGTGAACTGTTGGATTCTTTCACCTGGTGTGACCCCAGTGGAAATGAAATCAGCACTGAAGCTTCTTTCACGATTGCCATAATGGAAAGTGGATTTTACCGTATAAAGGGTAATGTGGGTGAATGCGAATATGTAGACAGCATCTTCTTGGGCCTGCGAACCCTGGAATTTATGCTGGATAAAGATCAACCAGTCTGCGCCGATGAGCCAGTTGAGATTACGGTCAGCAGCAATTCTGATTTTAGATTTGATTCCATCGTTTGGATGCCGGAAGAAGATATTGCTCTTGGGCAAGGTAGCGAGAAGGTGACTGTGAGACCTACGGAGACCACAAGCTACACTGCGGTAATTTTCTTTGAAGATGGATGTATGGTTATGGATTCTATTACAGTCGAAGTCAGTGATCTGACTCGATTCACTGCCTCTGCTGATCCCGATACGATTTTCTTTGGTGAGTCCACCACCCTTACAGCTACTCCCGAAGAAGGTGCAACTTATATGTGGGAGCCCTCAGATGTGCTGGAAACACCCAATGCAAACACTACCGTGGCGATACCGGATCAGAACACGACCTTCACCGTGAATATCACGGATGCTGGAGGTTGTATGACAATGAGGGAAGTTCCGGTCGTTGTGATCATGGTCCAGTGTGAACCACCGTTTGTTTTCCTACCCAATGCCTTTAGTCCTAATGGTGATAATAGCAATGATGTTCTTTTTGTGCGAGGCAAATACATCGAGGAGATGGATTTCTTCATCTATGATCGATGGGGACAGTTAGTATTTGAATCTCATGATCCGGCACAAGGTTGGGATGGGTCTTTTAAAGGCAACGCACTAGCCCCTGACGTATATGGCTACTACTTACGCATTTTGTGTATAGGTGGTGATCAGCATATGGAAAAGGGCAATGTCACGATCCTGCATTAGGATCAATCGGACCTAATTCCGGCATATTGTATCTTGGTAAAGAATAGATTCTAACCCTTTGTATATTAGGTATTTACTCGCTTTTATTGAAGTGTTTCTGCAATTAATTCGGGTAAATTTTTCATATCATCGAACGGAATGATTCCGTGCGTTTCAACGCGGTATTTATTGGAGGACGGTAAATATCCCAGGACGGTCATGCCAGCCGCGATGCCTGCTTGCATTCCCGCATCACTATCTTCGATCACCAGGCAATTTTCCGGTGGCACACCTGCAGCCCGGGCAGCGTGTTGAAATAAATCAGGTAGAGGTTTCCATTTTTCAATGACATAGGCACTGTATATTCTTTGTCCGAAGTGATGTAATAGCCGAGTCGTATTCAAGTTTTCTAATATAACCTCCAAAGGACCGTTGCTGGCAACACATTTGGGAATTTGCAATCGATCTAGCGCTTCCGGAGCACCGGGAATGGGTCTGAGTTGCTTTTTAAAAGCATCTTTTTGCCGAACTCTTTGTTGAGGCACAAAATCTTCCGGTAAAATCACGTTATAGGTTTCTTCCACATATTTAATGCACAAAGCCATAGAAGTACCGGGAAAGTGCTTCCAGGCCTCTTCCTCGGTTAAGGGGATACCCAGTGCGTTGACCCCCTCAATGAAAACCTGGTTAGCAATACCTTCGCTATCAACTAAAGTACCATCACAATCGAAAATCAGGAGTGTTTCGTCATTCATTTTTAAGGATTTGATCTTAGATAATCTACAGATTCCGGAGTATGTGCCAGGTAGGTGACAAAGTCCGGATATTCTTTTACCACCACCCGCAGACTTCCGGGATCAGAGGGGTCTGGTTCGGCAATGAGGAGAAATTCTGAGACCTCTATTTGGTCGTAGTGTCTCAACCCCAGGTTGACCTTGACCAGTGCCTGATCCGGAAAAATCGAGATGTTGCCCTTCAAACTATCAGCAACTTGAATGGGAACATAAATCTCCTTTTCGGTAATTTGATCAACTGAACCAGTCAACCAAATGTGACTTGAATCTGTCTCCAAAGCCAAAGAGGATTTCTCCAAGGCTATTCTTTCCGTAAAATCCTTACTTATGTTCGTTTTTGAAAAAGACCGGGTCGACCATGAGGTGGTTTCTGCCAGGTGCTGGGATGATCCAAAAATCGTTATGGAGTCGGGTTCAATTTTTACAGGTTCCCGCCATTCAAATTGCGGATCCAACACAAGATCTCCATTCAATATCACAGGAACCTTTTTAGATTCTTTTTCCACCAAAGTGAATTGGATCTGTTCCGGATCTGTGGTAATCAAATTAAGTTCATCACCGGCCCATTGACCTAATTTTTCGCTGAGAAATATTTTCGCAGAAGTTGGCTTACCCGACAATTCAGAGGCAATAACTTCGATGCTGTCATTTTCGCGAATCAGACTGAGCAGGGACCATCCGCTGGCCCTTAAGTCGACATCCAGTCTTACCGGAGGATTTTGGTCAAATGTGGCGTTCGTTGGCAGAGCATATTTCAAAGTATAGGTCAATTGATGCGTGTAGACCTTGCTCATTTTGGTCAGAAACCATCCTGCTATAGCCACAACCAGGCAAACGCTGAGGCTAATTCGATTTGGAGTGAAAAATCTATTGAGCGACTGGCTTATCTTATCAAGCATTGGTTTTTGTTGCCTCCGTCATCTCCTTGGAAATCGAGCTTTTGGTAATTCTGAGGAACACCTTTTGATCAACTTGCAATGTTACTATATCGCCCTCAATCTTATTGATTTTCCCCAGAATCCCACTGGCAGTTACGACATCATCGCCCTTGTTTAAAGCAGCGATAAAATTTCCCTGTTCTTTTGCTTTTTTCTGCTGTGGACGAATGAAGAAGAAGTAAAAGACAATAACGATCGCGATGAGTGGCAGAAAATTAAGTATGGGATTGGTCTGCGCTTGTAAGAATATCATGTTCTCTTTTTTTTTCTGTGGGTAAACCGCAAAATTAAGATTATTTGCTTATCGATATGATCTTTGCATCAACAATAGCTTTAGATAAGCACTCAACTACATTTTGCATAGTGTTGAAATCATGGCATTTGCTATTTTGCGCCGTTATAGCGTTTATTTCTTATGAGGATCTTTCTGTTGGGATTCATGGGTGTGGGAAAAAGTACATTGGGAAGCATAGTGGCGGATCAGCTCGGTCTTCCATTTTACGACTTCGATGCAATCATCGAAGAAGAAATGAACATGTCAATCTCTTCCATCTTTGCCCAGTACGGCGAGCTTTTCTTCCGAAAGATTGAGCATGATACCCTGCGTGATGTACTCCAGGCGAGAAATAATTTTGTCATGGGAACCGGGGGAGGGCTACCTTGTTTTAATAATAATATGGCAAAAATGAATGAGTATGGGTACACGATTTATCTCAGGGCTGACACTGATGATATCGTTGAAAGGTTGCATCATTCATCTGGCTCCCGACCTTTGCTCATGGGAAAGAACCGGGACGAACTCAGTGATTT
>JABDLW010000015.1 GCA_013001805.1 Saprospiraceae bacterium
GCTCCCTTGTCGCGATGTCTCACATAAAACCTCAGATTGACCTCTTCAAAATTTCGATGGAAGGGAATAAAGAAACCCAACAATTTAGTGTTCAAAAACATGAAACCTATCAGGCTTACGTAACACCGGTTATTCCGAAGGTCAAGTTCAGTTTTTTCGGGAATAAATTTTTCCAGTAAGGATGGAGCAACCTCGTAATTGGCAATGGCTAATTTCCTCCACTCAGCTTGAAGGAAGCTCATTGGACAAAATCTTTCAAAGGCATCACATGATGCTGACAATCAGCTTGATTCGCCAAAACCGGGGATGAAGTCAAACCGACTGTTTTTGTTCCACCGGATGGCCTTTCCCACACCAAGATCATTAGCGTTCCTTTCGTGCCGCAATCCGCGCTTCCCTTTCGGCTATATAGTCATCCAATTCTTGCTTAGACATTGGTAGATTGGCATAGTTATTCAGCCATTCCTTAAAATCTTTTTCAAAAACTTCATCATCCACCACAAAGGCCTCGTTGATGTATTCGTATTTGTTCGTTTTGATGCAGTGGAAATTATACTCATCACGCAGGGCAGTGTATTCGCCCGCGATGACCACTTCTTGCACGAGGTGTGGAGGAATGAAAGCTACACCTGTCTTTTTTGCCAATACTACATCGCCGGGTAGAACAGTGACTCGACCGATGCGAATGGGTCCATTTACATAGGCTATCATCATTTGTTTTATTGCCGATGGGTCGGAACCTCTGATCCAGCCATTGAAGCCTTCGATTTGAGTCAAACCCTCAACATCACGCACTGAACCATTAAATACGACGCCCCTTTTTCCCGCTTTGTATATGGCATTCCCCAGATTATCTCCTATTAATGTGCCTTCAACCATTTTACCATAACTATCCGCCACATAAACATCGCCATCCAAGAGTTTAATGATCGGCGCATAATTTGTGACCGGTGTTTTGGTACCTTCTTTTTCCGCTTGCTTTTGAATATAATTGTTAAAGTCTTCCCGTAAAGGCATGAACTGTGCAGTTACCACCCGTCCGGTCATCACCTGGTCGGGATGGAGAATTTCCCATCCGTTTTCATAAGTGCTGGCAAAGTTTTCAAACTGGTTATGGTAGCCTTTGCGACCCAATGATGCCCAGACTTCTTCCATGGACAATGCCTTTAGACGTTCCAGAAGCTGATCCGAAACCTTGGGTCTTCCATCCGGTGTCCGGTCTCCACTCCATTCAGAAGTGAGCTCTTCAATATTCTCCGTGGGCCAGACTACATTTTGTGTATGGGCGCAATAGTATGAAAGAAGCAAAATGGGAAGAAGTAATCGTTGGCATTTCATATCAACTTAATTAGATTAATGAAAAAAAACAGAGATGAATTCTCTGCATACATAATTTGGTTCTAAGGTAGGAAATGTTGTCAATTGGGAGTGCTTCAAACGGGGATAATCGATGCCAGTGCAGGATAACTTTAGCCTGGTAGTGGAGAAGTCACCACTCTTTTGATTTTATTTCAACGGCTTTTATCGGGTTCTAAGATTTACAAAAGTCCATGAGGTTTCGGTGAAATCGGTGTCGTAAAGTAAGTCAGCCCCGATTTTGGCGTAGATTTTGACATTGAAAGTCATATGATGATCATGCATTCGTATGGTCAGTCGTCGCACTGTAAGATATCAAGCAGCGAATTAATGAAGTATCGACTTTCAATATGTGGATTCTTACTATTACTATTTCTCGACAGTAGCGGTCAACAGCCACGGCTAAGGTTTGAGAACATTGGCGTTAAAGATGACCTTTCGCATAGTAATGTAACTTGTATGTTGGAGGATGAATTGGGTTTCATTTGGTTTGGCACTCTTAATGGTTTAAATCGATACGATAGTTACAACTTTAAAGTGTATAAGGTTGATGAGCGTGACAGTACGAGTATCAGCAGCAATCAGATCAACCACTTGTTTGAACGTCCTAATGGTGATATTTGGATAGCGACCGAGGGCGGAGGTCTCAATCTTTACCACCGCCAGACCGATGAGTTTGAGGAATTTCGATACGATCCTCATGATCCCAATTCGATTTCCAGTGATTTCATAAATGAGGTCTGCGAGGACCAATCAGGCAAATTATGGATTGCTACTAAGGACAAGGGTCTTGATGTTTATGATCCACTCTCAAAAAAATTCGAACACCATCCCAGGCTTAATGAAAAAAATCGGGCTGAGGACAACATACAGAGTATTTTTCAGGATGATCAGCATCAGATTTGGGTGGGAACGGCCAATTCAGGTGTTTACCGGTTTAATTCCGGCACTCGATCATTTGTTGCCCACGAACTCACTGTCAGTGATACAACGGCTATGGCTGCGAGAAATATTGTGGATATTTTTCAAGACAGTGCCGACCGACTCTGGGTTATGACCAAAAGGAATGGACTCTACTACCGACGTGGGGACAACCGCTTTCAGCATCTTTCAATCAACCAGGCTTCACCATCATCCCGGCGGGATATTGTATGCACTTCCATCAGCGAAGACAAGCGTGGTAATATTTGGTTAGGGACAGAAAATGATGGACTTTTTATTTTGAATCAGGCTAACCGTCGCTTTCTAAACTATAAACATGACGAATCAGATAATTTCAGTTTAAGCAGCAATTCTATTCGTTCACTCCTCAGAGATAAGAAGGGGAATATGTGGGTTGGTTTTTACAACGCCGGAGTTGACCTTAAGAGTATTGATGCGGAAAATTTTGCGCATTACCGGCGACGAACCATAAACAATAGTCTTAATCACAACAAGATTATGTCTATTTGTGAAGACTCCAAGGGATTCATGTGGATTGGTACCGACGGCGGTGGATTAAATAGATTAGATCCACTTTCGGATGACTTCACACATTTTGTGCATCAGGAAGGTGATATGAGCACCATCGGCAGTGATCACTTACTGAGTATATGTGAAATGAAAGATGGTGATCTTTGGATAGGAACCTGGGGTGCCGGAATCACGGTCCTTGATTCTCATCGTAAAGTGAAGAGACACTATAGGCAAGGTGAGTCGTTATCCACTGGCCTCAGCAATAACAATGTTGGGGTTATCTTCGAGGATAGTGAAGGTAATATCTGGATTGGAACCCGTGGTGGTGGCCTCAATTTTTACGATCGATCCGAAGATATCTTTCATCAAGTTCCTTATAAGGTGGAAAATGGGTCGGGAACCAATGACGACAGGATCCTTTCGATTATTGAAGATGGAAACGGATTTATCTGGATCGGAACCGAAGGCGGTGGATTAAATCGCATGGATATGCGAAACCGAACCTTCGAATATTTCCTGCATCAAAATGATTCCAACAGCATTAGTGACAATAGTGTAGGGTATGTATATTTAGACCGGTCGGCAAATTTATGGATAAGTACCAAAAATGGTCTGGACTTCTATGATGTAAGAAAGAAGAGATTTACTAATTACTCGGTTAAAGATGGCCTCGGTGGCAACCAGATACAAGGCATATTGGAGGATGCGGACGGAATTTTGTGGTTGAGCACCAACGCCGGTATTTCCAGGTTTGATCGTTTTAAGGAATCATTTAGGAATTATACTTCAGCTGATGGGCTGCAAGTGGGTGAATTCAATGAACTTTCGTTTTGTCAAAGTAAAACGGGTAGGATGTACTTCGGTGGCAATAACGGATTTAATGCATTTTGGCCCGATCAAATCGTAGCTGTCCCATTTACTCCTCCCATTGTGTTTACGTCAGTACGAATTTTTGAAAAGGACCTTTCGCAGATGAAGGGAGAAGACAACAAACCGCTTCTGGATCAGAACATTGTGTTGGCCAAGCGACTCTTACTTTCGGCAGAAAACTCAATGGTTTCAATTGATTATGCGTCATTAAATTATGTATCGGATCAAAAGAAGAGATATCAGTACCGCTTGCAAGGCTTGGAGGAAGATTGGCGTGATGTAGGTAATCAGCACTCGGCAACTTTTGCTAATCTTTTACCTGGCCAATATACATTTCAGGTTAAGGGAACCAACAACGATGGTACTTGGAATGAGACTCCCGCAGAACTACATCTAGTAATAAAACCCCCCGTTTGGAGAACGTGGTGGTTTAGACTTATTGCCGGAGTTTTACTTATAAGCTGCACGGTTCTCTTCATACTTAGGCGTATGAGGTCAAGCACCAGAAAGCAAAAATCCCTGGAGATGCAGGTTGCACTTCGGACTCAGGAGCTTCTGATCTCCACCGAAGAAGAGAAAAAAGCCAGAAAAGAAGCCGAAAAAGCCAGAATTGAGGCGGAGCATGCCAATGCCGCCAAGAGCACGTTTTTAGCGACCATGAGTCACGAAATCAGGACTCCAATGAATGGAGTCATTGGGATTACTAATTTACTCATGGAAACATCGCTGACCGATGAACAAAGAAACTATGCAGAAACCATTACAACCTCGGCCGAAAACCTGTTATCTGTAATAAACGATATCCTGGATTTTTCTAAAATCGAATCCGGTCGAATGACTTTGGAGTATGATGATTTCGATCTTCGAACTTGCCTTGAGGAAGTGCTCGATATGTTTGCCAACATAGCTTCTGACAAGGGATTGGATCTGATTTACCAGATTGACGCAAAGGTGCCGGCTCAGATCATAGGTGATCAAATGCGATTGCGACAGATTTTAATCAATTTGGTCAATAATGCCTCAAAGTTCACCAACGAAGGTGAAATTTTTGTTGGAGTAGATTTGATCAACCGCTTTGCCGGAGGCCTGGTGGAGCTTAGATTTGAGGTTCGTGACAGCGGAATTGGCATACCCCAAGAAAGAAGAAACCGTTTGTTCCGGCCATTTTCTCAGGTCGACTCCTCCACCACACGTAAATATGGCGGATCTGGACTGGGACTGGTCATTTGCAAACGTCTGGTTGAAATGATGGGTGGACAGATTGGTATCGAAAGCGAGGAGGGGGTAGGTAGTACTTTCTTTTTCTCGATTAAGTCACAGGAAGGCAATAGGTCTGCCCCAGACTATGCCGCTTTAGACATGAGCCATGCCGAAGGAAAAAACATTTTGTTGGTAGATGACAACGAAACCAGCCGCAAAACATTGGAGCAACAATTACAGCTTTGGAAATATAAAGTGACTTCAGCCGCTACCGGTGAGCAGGCATTGGATCTATTCCGCTCTTACGGTACTTTCGATATGGTGGTAACCGATTTAAAGTTGCCAGGGATAGATGGTGACGAAGTGGCACGACAAATCAAATCTACAAAACCAGCCGTACCAGTTATTGCTTTGAGCTCTTTGGGCGATGCAAATTTTGCCAACTCCAGTGATTCCTTCTCTGCGGTTCTCACCAAACCAATCAAGCAACAAAAACTTTTTCAGGAGATGCTCAGGCAATTAAAAAATCCGGAACGCTCTGTGAAAAAGGAAGACGATAATAAGAAAAAATTGCCTTCTGACTTTGCCAGTCGATTTCCCGCAAAAATCCTGGTAGCGGAAGACAATCTAATCAATCAGGTGGTGATCCGCAAAACATTGGAACGCCTGGGTTATAGTCCTAAGGTCGTGGAAAATGGACGATTAGTATTGGAGACATTAGAACAGGAATCATTTGATATTGTACTTATGGACATGCAAATGCCGGAGATGGATGGTTTAGAGGCTACACGAAACATTAGAGAGACTTTCGGGAAACATCCCTTTATCATCGCCATGACGGCAAACGCGATGCAAAGTGACCGGGAAAATTGCCTGGCAGCGGGTATGGATGATTATATCAGTAAACCAATCGCCCTTGACGATCTCCTCCATAAACTGGAGACCTGGATTAGTATGGTCCCCGCCTAGTCAACAAATTATTATCTAGAATTTCTTCCTGTTTTTTGCCATCTCTACGATGTCGTCACTACCAGGACGACCGCCCTGCTTCCCTCCTCCGAGCTTGATTTGACACAAAAACATCTTTGAAATTTTGACGAAAAACTAATGGTTTTTTTCTAATAATAATTGTGTTATGATTTCTCAAATCTCCGGAAAGTAACGGCTAAAAAAAGAAAGCCAGATCCGGGGGTTGATCTGACTTTCTGTCTAATTTAAGAGTGCAGGTTCCGGTGGAACCACTAAGAAAAACCATTTGAATTTTACCCCCCTGCGCCTAAATTAAGTGTACC
>JABDLW010000019.1 GCA_013001805.1 Saprospiraceae bacterium
GATCACCCAACAGCCCGTCGAAGAGCGAAATAGCCCGGCTTAGAAGATCGGAAAGGAGTGCAAGAGCAAATTCGATCGCCAGAAGTAAATAAATATGTGAAAACTCTTTACTCTCGGTCTGTGATTGCAGTATGACTTCATCAATGATCAATTTTGCTACCCACAGCATGGTGACCGGCAGTGCCGATTTCACTAGCCTTGACATGAGATTGGCCAGGAACAGGGGCCGGCTGGTGCGCCAAATCATGCCAAAAAACCGGGGTAGATATTTCAAGGCCCGGGCACTTTCCAGAAAAGACGGTTTCTCCTGATCCTTTATGGGACGAGTTCGATGCAGCAAGATTATTTAAAATTCTGATTCAAGAGGTAAAACCTCTAATTCACTGAAAAGTTTCCAACCTTGGTGCGGTGTTGACCACATCAGTGGATTAGGCCGGATGCTTTTTTCTCGTGTCTCTTGTTTTTTCGTTCAAATGACCAGCCTTCGCCGGTAAATCTCAGGACCTTCCGGTTCAGGTGGAAGTGTCATAATCTAGGGGAGTGAAAAATTCAGATTGTGAGGCATTTGTTCATCAGTACTTTGCCGTTTTTGGAGACAATTATTTGTTCCTTGCGTATTTATTGTTGGTCCTTATGAGATTCTCCTCATTCTTGCATAGAGAGAATGGTAAGATCTGCATCTTCCGATTCATAAATTAAGAATTCGAGATTCGATACTCGGGAGCTTAACAGAATGCTCAAACCAGTTTGCTCAGTCATTGCAATGAGATTTTGAATTAAGACAAAGGACGGAGGCAATGGAAGGTAAAAAAACTAAAACAATGATAACCAGAGTCATATAGCGTGAGAGCAGCGACCGACCAAAGACCTTTGGAAAAGGTCTCCTTCCAGCCTAGTGGTTCGCAGGCGAGCCGTCACACTTGGTGTTCTGGAGCGGCCACGCCCTATACTGTCCGAGCCAAAAGAAACCACAGAGCACAGACCGCATTTTAGCTGAAATTTGAGGCCTAGAGCAAAGAACTACACTACAGGCGAGTTTATAGGGTGTAGCGGAGGAACACGTAGTGTGACCGCTAAGAACCACAGTCTGGCAGTTTTGTCAAACTTTTGCTGTCAAAAGTTTGCCCCGCTGGAAGCGAAAGGAGAATTACACATGTGGATGACATGTATGCTCCACTATTAAGTACACGAACTTTTAAATTATATCTTACCCACTAAATGTGTTCAAGCACTATTTATTTCCTCCTCGAGGTTCATTACCACTAAAAACAGCTAATACCCACTTTTCAATTTATCCAAATGCCCAATGCTCACTCACTAATTATGTTTATCTTTCTCACCTGATTGAGCGATGAAGGATCTGATAGGGTGATAAAGTATTTCCGGGCATATTTTCGACTTTTAATTTTTGGAGCCAGTATTAGTATAGGCATGGGTTACATCATGCTCGTAAGCCTGCTCCGTGGTAAAGACCTGGACCGAAGTATGCGTATCCGGCGTGCCTGGATCAAGTTTATTTCTCCGGTGCTTGGTCTCAAAATCTTAAACCGGACTAATCCGGTTCCAGGGGATTTTCTATATATCGGTAATCACCGTTCGTTCATGGATCCGGTGGTAATACTGCATCACATTTTTGCCTTGCCACTGGCTAAGTCGGAAGTAAAATCCTATCCATTGATTGGTTTCGGTGCAGGAATCACCGGAGTTCTTTATGTGGTAAGGGATAGCGCAGACAGTCGGTTGGATGCGCGGCAGGCAATAGCAAGCACTTTGCAAAACGGTCAAAGTGTGTTAGTTTATCCGGAAGGCACTACTTTCAATACGCCCTTGAGTGGTCCCTTTAAGAAAGGATCATTTGAGATTGCAGCGGTACTGGATGTTCCGATAATCCCGGTTGCGATTGAATACCAGGATGTGCTGGACCATTGGAAAGAGAAGTCGCTATTCCAGCAATACTTATATCAATTTGGCAAGAGAGAATGTCGATGTCGAATCGAGTACGGAGATCCCATTTTTTACGATGACCCGGAAAAATTACTTGCAGAAACACAACGGTGGATAAACAATCAACTTGTAAGCTTCCGTAAAGAATTTGACGAAGGGATGGCATCGAGATAGTGGAAATATATATTCTTAAGGAGAATAACCAGCTGGAATTCTACCATGTAAGATAGAGTTTAGCTGCAAAGTTTACGAGCCCTGTGTCCGTTTGTTGATTTCGTCACGAATACGGGCAGCTTTCTCATAGTTTTCTTCTGCCAGTACTTCCTCGAGGAGGGTTTGGAGGGCTTCAATGGAATAGGAGGATAGAGGGCCACTTGCTTTTTCGGATGCAGGCTCATCACTGATTCCCAAAGACTTTTCCACCGGCTCTGGACTGTCCTGGGTGTCTTCGAGAATGACTCCCGCGGTTTCCAAGATGAATTCATAAGTAAATACGGGACAATTAAATCGAACCGCCATTGCCAATGCATCTGAAGTACGCGAATCAATCTCAATTATCTCGCCCTTGCGTAAGCAGACCAGTTTTGCATAGAAGATGCCGTCTAATAGGTCATTGATGATGACTTCTTTCAGATCAACTCCAAAAGTGTCCAGTGCATTCTTAAATAAATCATGGGTAAGAGGCCGATTTGGAGTCATTCGCTCCATGGCCACGGCTATAGCCTGAGCCTCAAAAGCCCCAATCACAATCGGTAGTCTGCGAGAGCCTTCCTGTTCTCCCAGGACTACAGCATAATTATGTGATTGACTCACGCTATGCGACAATGCTACTATATCCAGTGGTATCTTTCTCATTACACAAATGCATTCGCAACAATAAACTATGGCAGCGAAAGTAATATAAATTATAGTGAATGACCGGAAAATTCAAGCGATTTTAGCCGCTTTTATGTTTTTTCACTGCCTCAGTTAGCCTCGGTACGACTTCAAATAAGTCACCTACAACACCATAATCCGCCGCTTTAAAGAACGGAGCTTCGGGGTCCTTATTAATAACTACAATCGTTTTGGAATTGTTTACTCCACCCAGATGCTGGATGGCACCAGAGATACCGATTGCTATGTAGAGATTAGGTCGTATCGCCACTCCGGTTTGCCCCACATGTTCGTGATGGGGTCTCCAACCTGAATCAGCCACCGGTCGGCTGCAGGCAGTGGCTGCACCCAATGCTTCTGCAAGTTCCTCCAGTATTCCCCAATTCTCCGGGCCCTTAAATCCCCGTCCTCCGGAAACAACTAGTTCTGCATCCGGTAATGAAATTGCCCCCGATTCACTGGCTAGCGTTTGTACTTTGATCTGCGATTCCTCCAAAGTTACGTTCGCCTCGACAACCTCCACTGGGGTCCCTTTTTTTGCCGGTGGAATACTATTGCCTTGTATCGTGAAAACACTTCTCGGACTTTTTACCATTACGGAAGCAATGGCTTTACCGGAATAGACTGATTTCCTGACTATTAGATTTTCCACCAACTCCGGCAAACTGTTGACTGCTGAAACCAAGCCCGCCTGAAGCCTGATTGCCAATCTACCAGCCAAAGCCCTGCCTTGACCACTATGGCCCAATACAACCACATTGGCATTAACTTCCCCGGCCATGTCAGCGATCGCTTTGGCATAAACCAAATTATCAAAATGCGACCATCCCAGGCTTATGTTTCGCACCTCTGTGGCACCATAACTCCCCAATTCGGATGCATTTGACGGGTTTCCAATGGTTAAAGCAATGCAATTCGTGCCCAGCAAATCTGCCGTATGCCGGGCAAAAGTCACGGCTTCAAATGCGGGTTTTCGACAGACACCCTCATTTTGTTCAGCATACACTAGTACAGACATAGGATATTGTTTTTATATGACTTTAGCTTCTTCATGTAATAGTCGCACTAATTCATCCATGTTTTCCGGATCCACTAGTGTGCATGAGCTACGTAGCTCCGGGGTTTCAAATGCAATGATTTCGGATCGGGATTCCACACTTACCGGTTCAACTACTTTTAGTGCTTTCGATTTCGCCATCATGATACCTCGCATATTGGGAATGCGCTGCTCTGCCAAACCCTTGGAGGCACTCACAAGGATTGGTAGCGTTACCTCCACTTGTTCCTCATGTCCTCCGGCATCTCGGGTGAGTCGTGCCAAATTATCCTGTACATCCATTTTGGTGGCGTAGGATACAAATGGTAACTGCAAAAGTTCTGATAACATCGATCCCACCTCGGAATTATTAAACTCGATGGTCTCTTTCCCGGTAAATATGATGTCATAGTTTTCATCTTGCACAGCATTTGCAATCTGAGTGGCTACATCGAGGGAGTCAACCGGGTCCTTATCGATTCGAATGGCATCATCTGCACCAATAGCCAATCCTTTTCTGATAATGGTCTCATTATTTTTTGGCCCCACATGGATTAGAGTCACCGTACCTCCGGCCTTTTCCTTGATTTCCAATGCTTTCACCAATGCATACCACTCATCGTAAGGATTCATAATGTATTGTACTCCTTCGGTGTTGAAGGTGGTATTATCATTAATGAAGGATATCTTGGCAGTAGTATCCGGTGTTTTACTAATACAAACTAAAAGTTTCATACTTTTCTTTTGTCGAATTTGAGGCAAATATATAAAGTTAAAATGGCAGTTGAAAAAATTATACAGAATTGTAACTATTTGTCCACTCAGTCTGAGTAATCCACTAATAATTAATTAATTATAGCTGACTTAAAGTCAAGAAAATTATGGATAGAGTTGCTTTATTAACCTCTTATCTTGAAGAAACACCTGATGATCCTTTCCTGCATTTTGCGCTGGCCCAGGAGTATGCAAATCAACAGAAAACGGAGGAGGCGATTAAGAAATATGAATATTTGCTGCGGGAGCACCCCGATTATGTGGGGACCTACTACCATGCCGGTCAGGCTTATGAGCAATTGGACAACGCTGAAAGAGCAATGGAGATATATAACCTGGGAATAAACGTTGCCCTAAGACTTCAGGATAAACACAGCGCCAGTGAATTGGAGGGAGTAAAGATGCTTCTCGAAGAAAAGTTGTAACCCGCTGTAAAGTGGCAATGTGGAAGGATTTGTATCGGTCATGAGCTCCCAGAGACACAGCCAAGACTGAACTTTTTGTCCCAGAGTAAGACATTTTTAGACTAGAAATAATGCAATGAGAAGTTAATTAGTCTCTCAGGTCTATAAGTCAATTTCACCTTTAAAGACCAATGTAGCAGGACCACATAACCAGATATTCGTAAAGTAGTCACCATCATAATCAAACTTTACAATCAGGTTTCCACCCTTCGTTTTGATCTGAATGGATCCGGAGGTTAGGTTATGTCTAAGTGCATGTGCCAGGGCTGACGCCGTCACTCCAGTGCCACAGCTTAGTGTCTCATCTTCAACCCCACGTTCATAGGTATAGACTTCCACACCATTATTCATTTCTTCCACAAAATTCACATTGATGCCTTCATCAGCAAATCGGGAAGAGTAACGTATCGCTCTCCCGGACTGTACGATGTCGAGATCGCTAAGGTCTTCAACAAAAGTCACATAATGTGGTGATCCGGTATTAAGGACGAAAAAATCTTTTCCCTGTTCAATTTCGTTGATATCACTTATTTTAATATCAACCTGCCCGTGCGGATGCCACCTGGCCTGATGGACCCCATCGGAAGCCTCGAAGGAGCCTTCATTGCCAAATCGAGCTAGTTGATGTGAGCAAGCTACTGCACAGCGAGATCCATTTCCGCACAAGGATCCCTCCTTACCGTCCGCATTAAAATACACCATTCGGAAATTCCATTTACTGGATGGTTCCAACAGCATGAGACCATCGGCACCGATGCCAAATTTTTGTTGGCATAAAGACTTTATGGTCGTTTGATCTGAGGCTTGCAAATATGTATTTTCAAACTGATCTACAATGATGAAATCATTGCCGGTGCCCTGGTATTTATAAAACGGTAGTTTCATACGATTACTGCTTCGTCGTTATGTTTTCAACTTTTTCCTGCCCCGTTTCAGCTTTGATTTGACAATATTTATAGCTCATAAGAGCCAACATAAGCAGAATCAATCCCAAGCCGAAAAGTGAGAACTTCCAACCCCACATGTTCCCCAGATACTCATCTTTTTGTTCCGGGAAGATGCTCCTTCTGGCCATGATTTATCAATTTGATAAGGCAAAGGTAAATCTATACCACTTCTAAACCAAGTATCCCTATTTGCTCATCGATCTGACCTGGAAAAGGCAATGAAGATTCAAATCAATAGTATGCGTTTTGTCAAGTAATTGGAAATGCAGCCGCAACTTTCATTT
>JABDLW010000028.1 GCA_013001805.1 Saprospiraceae bacterium
GTGTAAGTCAGGGAGCTTTTGTATATTCCCTCTCCAAATAAAAATTCCAACTTAACCTTTCTAGCAATGAAAAAAAATAGCTTTTCCCGTCGCTCTTTCTTCTCCAATGGGGTACTGGGAGTGACCGGTGCCATGGTGGCCAGCACTTTCGAAGGACTGGCTCATTCCATGGAAGCAACACCGAAATCTTCCAGCCCGGCTGATCTAAAAATCACGGATGTCAAGTGTGGCTTCATCCGCGGTGAGCATAGTCTTTTTGTAAAGATCTATACCAATCAGGATATCGTGGGACATGGCCAGGGTGTCGATGGAGTATATGGCACCTATTACGTAGTAGGTCATATTGCCAAAAGACATCTCATTGGCACCAATCCCTTAAACGTTAACCGGCTACAGGAGGAAATACGCCGGGGTGGTCTATTTAAAGGGGCTCAGGCCGGCATGTATGTTTGTGTGATGACTGCTCTGGAAACTGCGCTTTGGGATCTCGCCGGTAAGGCACTGGGATTGCCGGTATATCAACTGCTGGGTGGAAAATTTCGCGATAAGATTCGCGTGTATTGCGATACTGCCGGTAGCCGGCTGGATCCGGATGAAATGGGGAGGCGAGCCAAGGAAGATGTCGACAAATATGGTTTCACCGCCGTAAAATTTGATATTGACGATCGCGGTGATCCTAACAAGCTGGATGCTTACAACTGGAGTGTTAGCATTCCGGAACTGGAGCGTATGGAAAATCAGATTGCGGCGGTTCGGGAAGCGGTTGGCCCTCATATTGATATTTGTGTCGATTGTCATGGCCGTTTCGATGAAGTCTCCGGCATGAAAATCGCGAAAGCCCTGGAACCCTATAACCTGATGTGGCTGGAAGAGCCTGTACCTGCAGAAGTACCGGAGTCCTATGCCCGGATTCGGCAGTCCACCACCACACCCATTTGCGGAGGAGAAAATTGGTATTTGACTCATGGCTTCCGGCATCCGCTGGAAATCGGTGCAGTGGATGTGATCATGCCGGACTTACAAAAATGCGGGGGTCTGGGTGAAGGTTTACGCATTGCCAATATGTCCAATACCTACAACGTGCCCTTTGCACCACATATGGTAGCTTCTTATTTGGGTGCCATGTCTTCTGCTCATGTTTGTGCTGCTGTTCCGAATTTTCTCATTCTTGAGTGGCAGATCTATTTTCATGAGAACAAAATGTATGAGGAAATTGTCAATTACGATGGACCCATGCTCACTGATGACGGTCACATACCGTTGCGCGACGTTCCTGGCATCGGAGTAGAAATTAATGAAGAAGCCATGCGGAAGTATGCCGTTCCGGACGTACCCTTTTTTGAATAAGATGCAAATAACACCCGGGGATTATTTGGATACATTTGAGTTAGCATCTACATCTTAAAAAACAATCTTTCCACAGGGAATTGCTCCATTACCATACGGAGCCACACTCATTCTGTAATAAAGGTCTTGTTCTTGCAAGAACAGTGCAGCTCTTGGAGTACCTGAGGCCTGATAAGCGAGCGTAGCTATATAGAAAATATGCTCCTCATTTGGTTTAATCGTTCTTTGCAACCGGGTTGCCTTATTAAAATTTCTGTCTAAAAAAGGCTTCAATCCCGTTATACCGTAATTGAACCGAGATAATTTATCCCATGTCAATGTGTCTGCCGGTAAAAACAATTTTAAGTATGAGTCAGCTGGTGAGAAAATCGCAAATGAATCAGCTGGAAAATTAACATCAAGTTCCAAAGGAGTAGTCGTTTCATTGATTATCCGTGTCCAAAAAATAGCAAATGCGTATCTTTTTCCCGACGAGTCAGCATATTGTGTTCCATTCGGCTCAATCATTCCTCCCTTTGGAAGGCTGTTTTGAATGGTTATCCCCTTTCCAGTGGCGGGGGGATACAAAGTATCTGTGTAAACATGTGTATCTACACCAGAGGATAATGATTTTTTGTTGTAATCATCTTTTGTCGAATCTCCCACTTCTGTATCAATAGAAGCCTTGCTGGTTCTTGACTTACTTCTTTGCGCACAGGAACCAAACCATACGTTTGCCAAAATCAATATTATTAAACTTATTCTCATCTTTTTACCTGCTCACCAAAGGTTAATACAAAGGGCGTTTTAATACCTTTTAAACATAGGGGTACCTCTAATATTATGAGCTTTTTTGCCTTTTCAGTATTTTAACAATTCTACTATTTATGATTTCTGACAAGTTCCAATTGTACAGTTTCGGATCAGTTGTGCTGTAGAACTCAATGACCACAGCATCAAGTTCTTTGTGATATTTTGCGAAACTCTGATATCCAGGAACCCATCCGGAATGTTCATATTCGTAAATGGATGAATAGATTTTCTGTTCTCCCTCTTCCAACAATGATCCATCGTTCAATGCCCTAAGGAAAGTACCCGTGTCTTCGGCTGTAGCTAACATACCGTGTTCGTCTTCCTTTAAATCAAAGGGGTGTCCTACATGATAGCCACTCATTACATCGTCCATATTCACTTCATTTAATGATCCGAAGGTATTGTTGAGATTTAGCGGCGATAGGATTTCTTCCCGAATGAATTGGAAGTGATCATATCCAAGCACTTTATCCATAATTCGGCCGAGCAATAAATAATTCGTATTGCAATATTCATAGTCTTCACCGGGTGCAAAATTAGCCGGCTCGTCCAAAATCAGGGCAAGACTTTCTTCATAGGTTTCGGTTGGAGCTGCCCAAAAATTCGGAGCATCGGTAAAATTGGGAATGCCACTTCTATGCTGTATCATCAACCTTAACGTAATTTTATCAGCGTTTTCAATTCTTCCTACAAGCTCCGGTAAATAATCAGCTATGGTTTTATCCAAAGAAAGACGCCCATAACCTACCAATTTGGTGACAGCGACAGCAACATAGAGC
>JABDLW010000035.1 GCA_013001805.1 Saprospiraceae bacterium
GATCACCAGTAAGCGCCGCCTTCTGCGTTTAGTGGAGGAGGGTAAAGTCTCGGGATGGGATGATCCCCGTATGCCAACAATCACCGGTTTGCGTCGGCGGGGGTACACGCCAGCCGCTATACGAAACTTCTGTGACCGGGTGGGCGTAGCGAAGCGAGATAACCTGATTGAGATGTCACTGTTGGAGTTTTGTATCCGTGAGGATCTCAATAAGCTGGCTTTGCGCGCTATGGTAGTACTTGATCCAGTAAAGCTTATAATTGAGAATTACCCCGAAGGTCAGCATGAGCATTTAGAAGCAGAAAATAATCCTGAGGACGAGACAGCGGGTAGCAGGTTGTTACCATTTTCGCGTGAACTATATGTTGATCGGTCGGATTGGATGATTGATCCCCCCAGAAAATATTTTCGTTTGGCACCGGATGCTACGGTACGTCTTAAGAATGCTTACATCATTCATTGTCACGACTATACCACGGATGCTAGCGGGGAGGTCCAGGAAATCCGTTGTACCTATTATCCCGATAGTAAGAGCGGCCAGGACAATTCTGGAATAAAAGCCAAGGGTACGCTACACTGGGTTTCATCACCACATGCTAAAAGTGGTGAAATTAGGATGTATGAGACTCTGTTTACTGATGCACAACCGGACGGATATCCCGATAAGGACTTCATGGAATTCTTGAATCCAGAATCTTTGCAAATTATAAAGAAAGCCCAATTTGAGCCCCTGTTGAGTGATGTTAATCCGGGTGCTCAATACCAGTTTTTGCGGGTGGGATACTTTGTTGCAGATCCTGATTCAAAGCCCGGTCATCCGGTTTTCAACCTTGTGGTCGGCCTTCGTGATTCTTGGAAGTCCAAGCATAAGTAGACCCTGGGAGAGTGATTTCAAAGCTGTATCTTAGCCAGCAATATGCCTAGAGGGAAAATCATTCTGGAAGATGCTCGGTTTAATCTGACTATTGAGCGACTATGCCATCAATTAATTGAGAGATATGGAGATTTCTCAAAGGCATGTATCATTGGAATACAACCTCGAGGTGTCTTGTTGAGCGACCGCATTGTCTTCCGGTTGAAAAAGATTTTGAAGGTAAGCCAGCTGAGATATGGAAAGCTCGATATCACGTTTTACCGGGATGATTTTCGAACCCGTGATAAACCCCTGACAGCCAATACCACCGAGTTAGACTTTCTCATCGAGGGAAAAGAAGTTATTCTGATTGATGACGTTTTATATACAGGTAGGACCATACAGGCTGCACTGACCGCCATACAACACTACGGAAGGCCTGCCAATGTTGAATTACTGACTTTAATCGATCGCCGGTTTAATCGTCACTTGCCTATCGCAAGTGACTATACGGGTCTAACCATAGATGCACTGGACGAAGCTTACGTCAAGGTAGAATGGAGGGAATCTGCAGGCCAGGATCGAGTTTTACTCTATGCCGAAAAATGAATAAAAGCTAAATGGCCGATCTTCAACTTTCCACAAAACACCTATTAGGTATTAAATACCTGGATAGAAATGATTTGGAATTAATTTTTGAAACCGCGGATAGTTTTAAGGAAGTCATTAATCGACCCATCAAGAAAGTTCCGTCCTTGCGTGATATCACTATTGCAAATCTTTTTTTTGAAAATTCCACCCGGACGAGAATATCTTTTGAGTTGGCGGAAAAGAGGCTATCAGCTGACATTGTGAATTTTTCCTCCGCGGCATCTTCGGTCAAAAAAGGTGAAACACTGCTGGATACCGTCAATAACATATTATCAATGAAGGTGGACATGGTAGTGATGCGTCATCCTGCCCCGGGCGCTCCGGCATTTTTAGCTAATCATATCAAGGCCAACATCGTAAATGCCGGGGATGGTACCCATGAACATCCCACCCAGGCACTCCTCGACGCATTTTCTATCCGTGAAAAATTTGGCTCGTTTAAAGGGCTTAAAGTCGCTATAATCGGTGATATCCTTCATTCCAGGGTGGCATTGAGCAACATTTTTTGCCTCAAGAAGCTCGGTGCCGAGGTCATGGTATGCGGCCCCCCAACCTTATTGCCAAAACATATTGAATCATTAGGTGTAAAAAAGTCTTATCAGGTGAAGGATGCCCTGGAATGGTGTGATGTAGCAAACGTGCTCCGCATTCAGCTCGAACGGCAGGATATTAAATACTTTCCCTCACTACGTGAGTATACCCAGTACTATGGCATTGATCGATTACTGCTCGATAGTCTAAAATCAGAGGTAGTGATCATGCACCCTGGTCCGATAAATCGTGGAGTTGAATTGAGTAGTGAAGTTGCTGATTCTGCCCAATCGATTATTCTGGAGCAGGTTGAAAATGGTGTGGCGATTCGGATGGCCGTTCTGTATTTACTGGCCGCGCCACGGTCACGTACCTTGCAGGACACATGAAAAAAAGTAAATTAGACGTTTATTGTAATTGAATATATCAAGAAGATGTGAGCATCACACTTGATGAAAATGAATTTTGGATAAATACAAAATATGATTCAAAGATTATTTACATCCATCATTTTATTATGCTTAATCAGACAAGTGTCGATTAGTCAGGATTTACAGTATCATATTCAGGGACATTTGCAAAACTATGCAGAAGATACCATCTACTTAGGTTACTATTTTGCCGATAAGCAATATTTGATCGATACGACACTAGTAACTGAGGGAAAGTTTACTTTTAGTGGTCCGGATACCTTGAAGGCAGGAGTTTATTTAGTGGTTATGCCACCAGACAATAAATTCTTTCAGATCATGGTCTCACCTTCAGAACGAAGGTTTAGTTTTCAAGCTAATATCGATAGTATAGAGCAAACTATTGTATTTGAAAATGCAACGGATAATACACTCTTTTACGATAATCTAAAATTTATCGGTGAGAAAAGGGCGGAGGTAGATGAGATTAATGCCCAAAAGGAAATGGCGGCAGAAGCTAAAAAAGAAATCCTTGATCAACGCTTGCAGGAAATCAATAAAGAAGTCATGACGTATCAGCATCAGCTTGTGGATAGTCATCCTGGCTCGCTGACCGCGGCATTGGTGAAAAGCGGCTTTCAAATTGATCTACCCGATTTTACCGGAACTAAGGAAGAAATAAATATGCAGCAATACCTCTATTATAAAAAGCATTATTTTGATCATGTAGACTTGTCAGATGATCGGTTAATCAGAGCACCTAGTCATGTCATGTTTGACCGGGTAAATTATTATCTGGAGAAACTGACTCCACAACATCCGGATTCCGTGATACAATCCCTGGATTACCTGCTGCATGAAATGGAAGGTGCCGAAGATACTTACAAAAACTTCCTGATAAAATTCTTGAATGACTATGCCCAAAGCAAGATCGTCGGAATGGATGGAGTGTATGTACACCTTGCACTGACGTACTATGATGCTGGTAAAGCACCCTGGGTCGAAGAAACCCAGCTTAAGAAGATTATTGCCAATGCCAAAGATGCAGAGCCGACGCTCATCGGAAAAACTGCGCCAAATTTAACCGTGCAACTTAGGGATAGTACAGATATCACTCTTTACGATTTTGATTCAAAGTATCTGGTGTTGGTCTTCTGGGCACATGACTGTGCACATTGCAAAGAGTCGATGCCTGAGTTGAAAAAGTTTTACGAGGAGTACAATAGCAAAGGCATAGAGGTTTTTTCTATTTGCACCAAGTTAGGCGATGATGAACCTCCTTGCTGGGATTTTGTGGATGAAAGAGAATTGGATATATGGGTGAATGCTTCGGATAAAAAGGGAGGAAGGTCATTTATGCACTCTCTGTTTAATGTGAAAAAGACACCCAAGGTATTTATACTGGACCAGAATAAAAAGATCATCAGTAAGGATTTAGGTGCAGAGCAGTTGGGTGAATTTTTTGATCAAATTATTAAACCTGAAGAAGCACCGGCAAAACAATGATAATTAAATAGCGATCGCCAAAAATGCGTAACACCATAACAAAGGTATCATGTAGCAGTCAATGGATCCTTTGTTTTTTATTTAGTGTGGCCTTTTCCATCTCCGGTGAATCGCAATCCAGCATTCTAAGATCAGTCGATGGCGTGGTGCAATTCATTTCTGATGCACCATTGGAGATGATTAAAGCCAGATCCGTGGCTTTGCGAGGGGTCATTGACGTCAGTGAAAATACTTTTGCTTTTGCCATTGACATGAAAAGCTTTTCGGGGTTTAATAGTGACCTGCAGAAGACTCATTTCAATGAAAATTATGTGGAAAGCAGGAAGTTTCCCAGAGCAACATTCTCAGGAAAGATTATCGAAAAAATTGATTGGGAGCAGGAGGCACTTCTGGAAGTACGGGCCAAGGGTATGTTGGAAATCCATGGCATTAAGCAGGAACGCATTATTCCCGGTAAGATTGAAATATTTTCCGACCGGGTAATAATTCAGTCTGAATTTAGTGTCCCTTTGAAAGATCATGACATATCTATTCCTAAAATTGTGGCACAGAAGATATCAGAGAAGATTAATGTTTCGATTTTCCTAACCATACTCCGTGAAGCCCCTACCGAGGAATAAGATGAGATATTCAAGATATAGAAGTCCAAATTTGCTTTCCGGAAATACTTTGAAAGGATTTCTCAATTAAGGTAGCAGGAACCGCACGATCACTACCCGCCGGTTTGACGACGGCCGGTGACTGGGAAGACCAGTGGAGAATGTATATGGGGCGAATAATGTGAATATGATAAAATCTGATACTAGATTTTTAGCACGAACCTGAGCTCGAAACTTGGCAATGTTGGCAAAGACATCATATAAATACTTTTATTCGGATCGGTGTCCCGTCCGGTTTTTTACTGTTTTGCTGCGACCTTATTCATTCTTGCTATTCATTCTCAGCTCTTTTCTTTCATTCGTTGAATGCGATGCTCAGGTACCACAATTCGTTTCCCAGGACTTTCCGAGCCACTCAGATGCCCAGCTGACAACCATGATTCAGGATAAAAGAGGATTGATTTGGCTTGCATCGGAAGAAGGTCTCTTCCGGTTTGATGGTCTCAACTATAAGCGTTACACTTTGCAAGATTCTACTTTGTGCCATGTCACAGCTTTAGCGATTCGACAACGATCAGGGTTATGGGTTGGAATGCAGGAAGGAAACATTTTCTTTATCGATGAACAAAATCAGGTATGGTCATGGATTCCGGAGGAAGGCCTTCCTGATCAGCCCATCACTGCTATGCTGGAAGATCATAAGGGAAGATTATGGTTTTCAACGTACGGTGAAGGCCTTTACGTTTATGATGAAGACAGGCTATTTAATTTCAATGTACAGGATGGTCTTGTGGAAAACCAGATTTATTCCATGGCTCTTGATAATCTTGGCCAGGTTTGGATCGCCACTGATAATGGAATAAGTGTTTGTCGTTTCGAAAATAGGAAAAAATTTATCCGAAACATCGGCATATCGCAGGGCCTTCTGGATGAGATAGTGTATTCCTTTGCAGCTGACAGCTCAGGTATGTGGGTAGGATTTCACAGTCATGGCTTCTGCCACTTTAATGCTGAGCTTGATACCGTTGATTTTGTGGTTCCTTCATGGTCGCATGGACCAGTGCGGGCCATTTATCCCAATCTAAATGAGAAGACCTGGGTTGGAACTGAAAGAGGAATATTCTTCTGTGATCAGGCATCCACGAGGACAAACAATGGTCACTTTCAAATAGTCGCGGCGTTTAAAGATAAAAGCTGCGATCAGATCATGGCAGATCAAGAGGGTAATCTTTGGTTGATGATTGATCAGAACAATATTTACTGCGGAAGTCCAATGATTGAGGTCTTTCCTCACGAAGAGGGAGACATTCAAGCAATTTTACAAGATCAACAGGGTGCCGTCTGGCTGGGTACTCAAAACGGCTTATTTGAATTGCGGGATGGAAAAATAGCCGGTAATCGATGGCCTGATGAAAACATCATTTCTCTCTACGAAGACAAATATGAAAGAATTTGGATTGGGACTTTTGGTCAGGGGGTAATTTGTTGGGATCCCCAAAACGATGATTTTTCAAGACTGAGGGAAAGACATGGTATGGTTAATGGGAGTGTGCTGTCAATCGATGGATATGGGGACGATCTTTGGCTGGCGACACTAGGTGGAATAGTTCAGATCTATAATCAGCGCCAATTTCCATCAACAGGTCGAATCAATTATACCAACCTTACCAATCTTGAGGGCCTTAGTGGAAAGTTCTTTTATAAGGTTTTTGTAGACAATTCCGGCAATGTCTGGTTTGGCACAGATGGTCAGGGGGTGATCAGAATGATTGATGGTAAAGTCACAAATTTACTCCTGGAGGATTCGTTCCCAGCCCGGACCGTCTACACAATCGCGCAAGATCAGGAGGACAACATCTGGTTGGGAACGGGTGGTGATGGGGTATATATCTACCGTGATGGCACCTATGAGCATTTGGATCAGTCGAAAGGACTGCGCAGTCAAACGATTTCTTCCATTGCTATAGATGCTCCGGAAGAGGTACTCCTGGTGCA
>JABDLW010000050.1 GCA_013001805.1 Saprospiraceae bacterium
TAATTTTGCCGTGGCAGAATACACAGAAGGCAATGCTTGGCAGCACTCCTGGTTTGTGCCCCATGATGTCCGTGCATTGATTGAACTCCAAGGTGGTAATGAGGCTTTTGTTAGAAAACTAGATACACTGTTTCAGACGGAATCAGAGGTCCAGGGAGAGAATATTAGTGCTGATATCACTGGCCTGATAGGACAGTACGCCCACGGCAATGAGCCCAGTCACCATATTCCGTATTTGTATAACTATGCCGGAGCATCGTGGAAGACCCAGGAAATCCTGCGTACGATTACGGATAGTCAATATGATGATACACCCGCCGGCCTCTGTGGGAATGAGGATTGTGGACAAATGTCGGCCTGGTTTGTATTTACTGCCATGGGCTTTTATCCGGTTAATCCGGCCGAAGGAGTGTATGTGATTGGTACACCTTTTTTCGATAAAGTAGTCATTGATATTGGAGAGGGTCGCTCCTTTACGATCCGTACGCGCTACCTGACTCAAGAGAATAAATACATCCAGGCAGCAACTCTGCATGAAGAGCCTCTTACCAGGAGCTATCTCCGGCACTATGAGATAATGGACGGTGGAGAATTGATTTTTGAGATGGGCCCACAACCTAATTACTTACATTGGAGTGATGCTGAAGCCAGCCCGCCATCTGATAGCGATCCGGATTTTCAGTAGTCGTGGTCTCGAGCATTATATAGATACTACACATACATCTCGATGATTCGATCTCAGATGTGTCACCTTTCTCTTATGCAACTCAGCAATCAACTGTAGATCTTAAAATGATATCCGATTTGTCAATTGTAACATTATGGGATGGTCACGTTTTGCAGAAGCACTACTCCGCTTGTTGAGTTATGATTTGCGGGTTTAGTCAAACCCTCCGAAGACATAGTTGAGGAGCTGCCTATCAGGATATCGGTATCCCCATCTTTGTCATAGTCAGCGGCATCCATGACCAACCATCTGCTATTCGGTACTGCCGGCAAAGCATGTGCTTCAAACGTTAAGTCACCTTGATTTTCAAAATAGATAAGTCCTTCTTCCGGGGTTTTGTCCTTGTCCGGGAAGTGCGACAATGCGGCTATGTCTAAGTCTCCATCAAGGTCATAATCAGCGGCCATTGCCTTGAATGCGCCATTGAGTTGAATAAAAGCGGATTCCTCATATTTTATTGAGTTGCCAGTGCTGTAATTAATAAATATCCTAATGCCATGATATGACTTCATGAAGGGTTTATAGTCGCCATTATCGCCACTGGCATAGAGGATGTCAGGCTTTTTGTCATCATTAAAGTCAGTCAATTCAAAGTAGGTGGACCCATAATTGGGAGGAAACCTCAGGATTGATTTTCTGGGTTGAAAGTCTTTCTTATAAGAACCAGCATGTAGATAGATTCCTTCATCACCCTGAGCCATTAATGCAACAATATCCTTTATTCCGTCCTCATTCAGGTCTTGATAGATGGTTTTGATAGCTCCGGGTAAATCACTTAATATGTGATTTTCAAAGTAGCGGCCTTGATTCTCGTGCCAGGAAAGTTGCCCTAAAATATTTCCAAAACCACTTACAATGATGTCATCATCAAGGTCATCGTCCAAATCGACGATTTGAAAATGTACTGGTCTAGGCAGTTGCGTCAAAATCTTCTCTTCAATTGTCAAAGGATCGCTTTTGATCTTCAATAGACTTCCCTCCTTGCTGTCATTGGGATATATTTGTCCCATACTTAAGAGAAAGATGTAACCATCCTTTTCTACCAATGCTGATGGGGCACCACCGACTGGTATGCTGTCAATCCGATTGTCACTCAGATTGAGTTGATATAGCGATGCAGTTTTTGCACTTCCAAAAAGTATCGATTTATGGCCTTTTCGAAAAGACACTAGTGAAGTCGTTGATGAGGGGCTGGATAGACCTAAATCGATTTTCCGAAATACTTCAAGTTCATTTTTCAAAATGGGATATGCTTTAGAAACCATGAGAGTATCTGGTGCATGACTAAGAATGTAGTCCTGGATTTTAGACCACTCGCTCTCATTAAGCATGGGCTGCGCCGGCGCTGCTCCCACCTGCTGGAGGGAGCTCAAATACTTCAATTCTGTGAAGGAGGTGCTCATGCCCAAATAAGCTCCCATTTTAGGTAGGACTTGATCTTGCCAAATTGTTTTGGTGAGTGACTTTGGATCTGGGGTGAGATGACAAGTCGTACAATATTGCTTGATTAATTGCTTTCCAGCATCTGGGGCTTCACGGGTCGATTGACAGGCTGTGAAAGAAAAGATCAACGAGATGAAGAACCAGTTTTGCATTAGCGAATAGGTGAATGCGCACTACAAATTAAACTAAATGAAAGTGATAATGACGCTACCAATTACCACATTCTGACATAGACAGTTTTCTCAAAAGTACTCAGGTCCGGCTCTATAGGAAAGTGCCTTTTATTCCGGAGCAATTGCAGACCATCTCCTGGAGAGAAAGATTATAGTACTAGAAGAATGATTTGTTTAGAAAGTGTCAAGCATGAAAAGGTGAAAAAGTGTATCTTCAGAATCATTTATTGATTATTAATACTATGAAAAAAATTGCTTTGTTTTTGATTCTTGCTTCATTACTTTGCTTCGATTGCTCGGCACCGGCGACTGCTCAAAAATCGGATGGCGACAGATCATCAGACATGACAGTGAGTGTCGGAGGAAGTCAACAGCAACAGTTGGCGGCGATTCTTAGCCGTCAAGCTGGAGTGACGGTGACGGGTAATGAAGGAAATTATCTGGTAAAGATCCGGTCGGGTGTGAGTTCTTTCAGTGGTATCGAACGACCCCTCTTTGTGGTAAATGGTAATCGAATCGGAAGAAATTTTGAATCTGCTGCTCAGGCATTGTCAGGCCTTAAAGTGAGTTTGATAAAAGTCCTTAAGGACTCTGATGCCACCTTTTATGGAGTAGCAGGTGCAAGCGGGGTCATCGAAATCACAGCTAAACAAATGTGATCCTTACTTCACATAGACCAGCAATGTCCGTCACTAAATTGTTGGTATGAACTTTTCCATTTGGTCACTGCGGCTCACCATGATTGCTGTGATAGAAGTCAGTCATGATTTTACTATTTTGCTTTCGATATTCGCAAGTATCCCCCAGGAATGAAGAATTTGCCCTGGCCTGTTGCGTCGGATGCTGTTAATCCCGACCCCTCTGACCAAGAGAATTTTGGGGGATTGTCTTTTCAAATGTTTCATAAAATTTGCTTGCAGTGGCGTTTTTAGTAAGAAAAATGGCGAAGAAGAATTTGTCCCAATCTCGATTTAACATTTCTTCAATTGGATTTCTCGTTGCTTCCCTTATAGCGTGTATGCAAGTTTCTGGCTGCATGGATCGCGAAAAACTTGAAAACGAGGATCTACTATTTACGTCACTATCCGCCAGCGAGACTTCCATCGACTTCATTAATCAAATTCAAGATCAAAAGGATTTCAATATCATAAACTATAGGAATTACTATAATGGAGGAGGAGTTGCTATTGGTGATGTTAATAACGATGGGCTCAATGACATTTTCTTTACTGCTAACATGACACCAAACCGGTTATTTCTTAATCATGGTGACTTTCGTTTTGAAGATATCACTGAGATCGCTGGAGTAGGGGGCACCAAAGTATGGAGTACAGGTGTCACCATGGCTGATGTGAATGCCGATGGCTGGCTAGATATATATGTCTGCAATTCGGGGAATATCGATGGTATTGACAAAGAAAATGAATTGTTTATCAATCAGAAAGATGGCACATTTGAAGAGCAATCAGGTGCCTACGGTCTGGATAACCCGGGATATTCTACACATGCTGCCTTTTTTGATTATGATTTGGATGGCGATCTGGATTGTTACATCCTAAATAATAGTTTCACCAGCCCAGAAAGGATTGCGGCCAAAAACCAAAAACGTGAATCCATAGATGACTTGGGCGGGGACAAACTTTTAAGAAACGAAGATGGGAAGTTTTTGGACGTTACGACCGAAGCCGGAATCTTTTCCAGCCCGATTGGATTTGGTCTTGGGGTATCTATTGTCGATGTGAATAGTGACTTTCTTCCAGATATATATATAAGTAATGACTTCTGGGAACGCGATTATCTCTATGTAAATCAAGGCGATGGGACATTCCTGGAGGAACTCGAGAATTCGGTAGATTACATCCCTAGTTCAAGCATGGGGTCAGACGCGGGTGATTTAGATAATGATGGAGATCAGGATCTCTTCGTTACTGACATGCTTCCCGGTAACAATTACCGTTTGAAAACTCTCTTTGAATTTGAGTCTTATTATCAGGATGATATAAAACTGAAAGCTGGGTTTTACTACCAGTATATGCAAAATTGTCTGCAAGTAAACCGGGGTGATGGCAAATTTATAGAGCAGGCACATCTAAGTGGATTAGCATCGACAGATTGGAGCTGGGGCACGTTGATTTTTGATTTTGATCTGGATGGATTTAGAGATATCCTGGTTTGCAACGGGATCTATCATGATATCACGAATTTGGATTTTCGTGACTTTATTTCTGATAGGTCAGAAGTGGACAAGATATTTCAGGAAAGTGGCAGGGTAGATCTTCGGGATTTTCTCAAGGATTTGTCATCCACCAAAATTGTTAACAGGGCTTTTGTCAATCAGGGCGATTTAAATTTCGTCGATTTAGCTGATTCTTTAGGATTGGGAGAACCATCCTTTAGCAATGGTGCTGCTTACGGTGATCTGGATAATGATGGCGATCTTGATTTGGTAATCAACAATGTAAATATGCCCTGCTTTGTTTATCGAAATAACGCGATCGAGCGGCAAGGTTATCATTATCTGAAGATTAATTTTCGTGGCCCCAAACACAATCCATATGGCGTAGGGACATCAGTTAAAATATTTAGCGGAACCGGAAGTCAAATTAGTATGTGCATGCCATCTCGAGGGTTTCAGAGTGCAGTTCCGGCCGAACTGATATTTGGCTTGGGAACCTCCAGTATTGTGGATAGTCTGCAGGTAGTGTGGCCCGGGGGCCACCACGAGTCAATATTCAATCCGAAAACAGATACGACCATCACGGTGGATTTTGAGTTCGCTACTCGAAATCAAGAATTCGCTGCTGAAGAATCATCCTATTTTACTCCTGATTCC
>JABDLW010000059.1 GCA_013001805.1 Saprospiraceae bacterium
CCCCATTCCTCGGCACCGAGCAATGTGGCAATAGCTAAATCTCTCCCGGTTCTAATCTGCCCATCAGTCTGCAATACAACCCGGTCGCGTAATTGGTTTTTGACCAGGGTCTGGTGAGACTCGGCCAAGCCTAACTCCCATGGTTAGCCAGCATGTCTGATGGAAGTGATAGGTGATGCACCGGTACCACCATCATGACCGGAAATCAGAATGGCATCTGCATGCGCCTTAGCTACACCGGAAGCAATAATTCCAACACCGGCTTTGCTCACTAACTTGACATTGATACGGGCGTTCCGGTTGGCGTTTTTTAAATCAAATATCAGCTGTGCCAGATCTTCAATCGAATAGATGTCATGATGCGGAGGAGGTGAAATAAGTCCAACTCCGGGAGTAGAATGACGTACACGGGCAATCCAGTCATCAACTTTATGTCCTGGCAATTGACCCCCTTCTCCCGGCTTCGCTCCCTGAGCCATTTTTATTTGCAACTCATCTGCATTGCTTAAATAATAGCTTGTCACCCCAAATCGACCTGAGGCCACCTGTTTGATGGCTGATCTTTCCAAATCACCATTTTCATTTGGTGTAAAACGCACCTCGTCTTCACCTCCTTCTCCACTATTGCTTTTTCCTCCAATGCGATTCATAGCAATGGCCAACGTAGTATGTGCTTCGTGGGAAATTGATCCAAAAGACATAGCTCCGGTGGCAAATCTCTTTAGAATGTTTTCCACCGGTTCAACTTCCTCAAGTGGAATACGGTCACCTTTTCGAAAAGTGAGCAAACCTCTCAGTGTAAGTGCTTTTTCAGCTTGATCGTTGATTAGGGCAGAATACTTTTTGAATATACCGTAGTCTTTCTTCCTCGTTGAAAACTGAAGAAGATGCACGGTTTGGGGATTAAACATATGGATTTCACCCCGTTGTTTCCACTGATAAACTCCCCCTTCTTCCAGTTCATTGTAAGCTTTGATCTGCGGGGGGAAGGCCAATTGATGGCGCTGTAGCACCTCCCTCGCAAGATCGTCAAAGCCCATTCCTTCAATTCGGGAAACCGACCCGCGAAAACACTTATTGACTACATCTCTGTTTAATCCAAGAATTTCGAAAATTTGCGCGCCCTGATAGGACTGTAATGTCGAGATTCCAATTTTCGACATGATCTTTAGTAGTCCTTTACCAATTGCCTTAATATATATTTTCAAATATTGGTCAAGTGGTTTATCATCTTCGAAAAAATGCTTCCTCCGCAGATCGGCAATGGTTTCAAAGCTTAAGTAGGGATTGATGGCGTTGGCACCATACCCAATAAGAGCAGCGTAATGGTGTGTCTCACGTACATCTCCAGCTTCCACCACTAGCGAGGTTTTTATTCGAAGACCAACCTTTATGAGATGGTGGTGAATGGCTCCCACCGCCATCAATGATGGAATAGGCGCGTGGAAGGAATCCGACATTTTATCGGAAAGCAGGAGGACATTGCAACCGTTCTGTACTAAATCTTCGGCTGCTGCACAGATATTGTCTAAAGCTGCAACCAGTCTACCGGATTGTCCGTCCGCTTTAAAAATGATATCTATAGTGCCACACTTAAATGTTGGATGAGATAAGTTTTTTATTTTGGAAAGCTCATCATTTGAAAGAACTGGATGGTCCAAATGAATGAAGCTGGCTTGCTTTGCCGATGGTCGAAGAATATTATCCGAACTACCCAGGTGCGTGTAAAGTGACATCACATCTCTTTCCCGGATGGGATCAATGGGAGGATTTGTCACTTGAGCAAAAAGCTGTTTAAAATAGTTAGACACGTGTTGCACATGATGAGAAAGGACCGCCAAGGGTGTATCTGAACCCATTGAACCTATTGGGTCCTGACCGCCACTGATCATGGGGCCGAGGATTACCTTGAGATCCTCTTTGGTAAATCCGTGCAGTTGTTGTTGTTTGAGCAAAGTGTGTTCATCGTATCCCGTGCCTGCGGGTATTTGGGGAGGTAGGTCCTTTAAGGTTATCCTACCTTTTTCTAACCAATCGTGATAAGGGGCATTTTTACAAATAATTTCCTTCAATTCCTCATCGCCAACCACGCGCTTCTGATCCATGTCAGCAATCAGCATTTTACCTGGTTGTAGTCTTCCTTTAAAAGTGATCGTTGATGGATCAACCGGTAAAACTCCGGCTTCCGATGCTACGATCAGTGTATTATCTTCCGTAAGTAAATACCGGGAAGGCCTGAGACCATTGCGATCCAAGGTGGCACCCACTAAGATTCCATCAGTAAATACAATCGAAGCAGGTCCGTCCCAGGGTTCCATCAGATTGCTATGATACTCATAGAAGGCTTTCTTGTAGTCGGCCATGCGTGAGTCATGTTCCCAGGCTTCCGGAATCATCATCATCAAAGCATGTGGTATGGATCTGCCACTTAAGACCAGAAATTCGAGGACATTGTCCAACGAACCCGAATCTGATAACCCAGGACCGATGATAGGTTTAAGTTTCTCCTGTTCGATCTTATCGTAATAGTCCGATTCCAGCAGAAATTCCTTCGATTTCCACCAATTGACATTCCCTTGATTTGTGTTGATTTCGCCATTGTGGGCGATATACCTGAATGGCTGAGCCAATTTCCATTTAGGCACGGTATTCGTCGAAAATCTAGAGTGAATAAGTGCAATGGCCGAAGTACAATCTTCATTCTGCAAGTCGGGGTAATAAGTACGTAATTGGCCGGTGGTCAGTTGTCCTTTGTAAACCACTGTCTTATAGGAAAAGGAGCATAGGTAAAAATGATCACTGGTCTGGGGAAAAGTCTTGTGGATATTGTGTGAAGCAAATTTCCGCAGTACATGCAACCTTCTTTCCAGATGCCTTCTATCTAAATCGGTTTTCGGTTTCACAAATACTTGCTCGATTCGGGGCTCAACCGATAAGGCGGTGGCACCTAAACCTTCACCATCAACTGGCACTTTGCGATATCCGAGAAGCTCAAAGCCTTGCTCATCAATGTAATCGTTAAAGAGGACACGACATTGAGACATCAAATTCTTTTCTTTGGGAAAGAATACCATTCCCACTCCGTAACAACCAAATTCTGGTAGGTCAAATCCGGCTTCACGACATTTTTTTACAAAAAAATCGTGTGGAGTTTGGATCAAAATTCCCGCGCCATCACCTGTGTTTGGTTCACAACCACATGCTCCCCGATGTTCCATCCTGTGCAACATGGTCAGCGCATCATCAATGATCTTGTGACTCTTCACTCCATTTAAGTTGGCGATAAGACCAGTTCCACAAGAATCTTTTTCCAGAGAGGGGACATAAAGTCCTTTCCCTTTTGAGGAGTTTAATGTCATTACGAAATTTTTAAGCGAACTACAAAATTAATAAAAAAATCAATGATCAATTCGCGCGTTTGTGAAGAAGCTTAAACCAGATTGGCCCAACTATGTAATCTTCTAAAACAGCCAAGGTCTTGCTAAACTATTGGTGCCGTTTACGAAGAACATCAATCACTTCCTCTAACCGTATCCCCTTGGCCCTCAACAACACCAGTATATGGAAAGTCAAATCTGCCAGTTCTCCCAAAAACAGGTCCTTGTCATCATTTTTGGCTTCGATAACTACCTCAATTGCTTCCTCTCCGACTTTCTGAATAATCTTATCCAAACCAGCCTTGAATAAGCTCGATGTATAACTCTGACCTGAGGGATGATCGAAGCGGTTTTGTACCACCCCCTCAAGATGCCCCAGGAAAGACAATGCTTGAAAATCGTCGCCGAAACAGGTACTTTGACCAGTGTGACAGACCGGTCCTGAAGGAGTAGCCTGCACAAGCAAAGTATCTGCATCACAATCGATCATCATACTCTGTAGCTGTAAGTAGTGACCGGATGATTCTCCTTTGACCCAAAGCCTGTTTTTACTCCGGCTAAAAAAGGTCACTTGACCAGTCGCCAAGGTATTACTTACAGCAGCGTCGTTCATATATCCTAACATCAATACGCGACCAGAAGTTGCATCCTGAATAATAGCCGGAACCAAACCTGCACTTTTATTAAAGTCAATCTTATCCAAGGTCTCTGCAGTAATCGTCATTGTCATCTTATTGGAATTCCTTTTTGTTTTAATTCTGATTTTAATTCTGGAATACTGATTTCCTGGAAATGAAATATGCTTGCTGCCAGTCCAGCATCAGCTTCGGCGATGGTGAATACATCAACAAAATCATTTATAGAACCGGCACCACCACTGGCAATGATAGGAATAGATAGGGATCCACTCATTAACTTTAGTGCCTTCAAAGCAAACCCGTTTTTGGTCCCATCATGATCCATTGACGTAAACAATATTTCTCCGGCACCTCTTTCCTGAGCTTCCCTGGCCCAACTGAAGAGTTCGCGATCTGTGGGGATCGTTCCTCCTGCCACATGCACTCTCCATTCTCCATCCATTTCCCGGGCATCAATAGCAACCACTATACACTGACTGCCAAATTTCTTCGAAAGTCGGTCAATCAGTTCTGGATCCCGTACGGCAGACGAATTGATACTGACCTTATCTGCACCATGGTCCAGTAGTGCATCCACATCTTCTAAACTGGCTATCCCGCCTCCGATGGTAAAAGGTATATTTAGGTGATGTGCAACACGATCTGCAAGAGCTGCCAACGTCTTTCTTTTTTCTTTAGTTGCCGTGATATCTAAAAACACGAGCTCATCGGCCCCGGCATCGCTATAAAGCTTGCCCAGCTCCACGGGGTCTCCAGCATCTCGCAATTGCTCGAAATTGATTCCCTTGACGGTGCGACCATTCATTACATCAAGACAGGGTATTATTCTTTTTGCCAGCATAACTAAATATAAGGCTTCAATTGTGATAAAGTGATCCTTCTCTCGTAAATGGCTTTGCCAATGATCGCTCCGAAACATCCGACATCCTTCAACACCTCGAGGTCGTCAACACTGGAAATACCGCCACTCGCAATTAAGTGAATCTCAGGATATTCCTTGAGCATACTGGAATAGAGCTGAACCGCAGGTCCAGCCAGCATACCATCTTTTGATATGTCAGTTGAAATAATGCATTTGACACCTTGCGTTACATGAGTCTTAAAAAAATCTTGCCAGGGCAGATCAGATACTTCTTGCCATCCCCTGGTTGCAACTTTGCCATTTTTAAGATCAGCACCGAGTATTAGGCGTCCATTACCAAAATCCTCCAACCATGTATGAAATAACACTGGATTTTCTACGGCCAAGCTTCCGATAGTGACCTGATTCGCACCATTGGAAAAAACTAAATCCAAATCTTTGCGAGATTTAATTCCACCTCCCCAATCAACCAGCAGTGAAGTTTCACTAACAATTTTCTCTAAAACCTTCCAATTGACAACCTGGTTAGCTTTAGCACCATCCAGGTCTACTAGATGCAATCTACTGATGCCATGATCTTCAAACATTTTTGCTACCTGTGAAGGATCTTCGTGATAGACCTTCTTACGATTATAAAGGCCCTGTTCAAGACGGACACATTTTCCGTCAATAATATCGATAGCAGGAATAATATGCATTTGAAAAAATTTCTAGATTTTTAGAAAATTCTGGAGAATTTCCGCCCCTACCAATCCAGATTTTTCCGGATGGAATTGTGTAGCGAAAAAATTATCTCTCTGCATAGCTGCCGAAAAAGGATGAATGTAGTCACAGCGTGCGGAAGTAAATTGGCATACAGGTACATAGTAGCTATGTACAAAATAGGTATAATTCCCTTCGATGGAGCCCCTAAAAAGTTCCCCCTTCACATCATAACATTTATTCCACCCCATATGTGGGACCTTTTCTCCCTGTTCAGGCAGAAATTTCTGTACATTCAAATCAAAGATACCCAGGCAATCGGTATCATTTTCTTCAGACCATTTGCACATAAGTTGCATCCCCAGACAAATACCCAGGACTGGTTGCGTGAGACTGGGAATTACTTTGCTGAGGCCAGAATCTTTCAGGTATTGCATGGTACTACTTGCCTCACCAACACCGGGAAAAATCACTTTATCTGCCAATTCAATCTCTGGAATTTTCTCGGTAAAAATGGCATCGACACCCAGCCGTTGAAGCGCGTAATAAACTGATCTGGTATTGCCTGCATTATAATCAATTACTGCTACTTTCACTACAATATTCCTTTAGTACTAGGTAAATCAAAATGCTCCATGTCGCGGCGCACAGCACGTCTGATAGATCGGGCGAAGGCCTTGAAAATCGCTTCGATTTTATGATGTTCATTTAGCCCAGTTGCTTTGATGTTTAAATTACACCTGGCTGTGTCAGAAAATGATTTAAAAAAATGATAAAACATTTCGGTAGGCATTTCACCAACCTTTTCTCTATTGAATTCTGCATCCCAAACCAACCATGGACGTCCACCAAAATCTAGACTTACCATGGCTTCGCAATCATCCATTGGAAGGGCAAATCCATATCTTTCGGTTCCTCGTTTATTGCCCATGGCCTGGGAAAATGCTTCTCCTAATGCCAGGGCCGTGTCTTCAATTGTATGATGTTCATCAATTTCCAGGTCTCCCTTGGTTAAAATCATCAAGTCTATACCCCCATGCTTACCCAATTGATCCAGCATGTGATCGAAAAATGGAAGTCCTGTATTTATATTAGTGGTACCTGCCCCATCCAGATTTAATGTGATTTCAATGGTTGTCTCCAGTGTATTGCGGCTTACATAAATGTTTCTCGGAAGGTTTCTCAAGTAAAGGTAGATATCTGACCATGCACCAGTCCGAAATGCAATTGTTGAGGACAAATCTATTTTTCCGGCGAGAAAATCTTCCGTTTCGTCTTCAGATTTACCCAATAAAATGCCCCGGGCCCCCAAATTCCCTGCAAAGATCATATCAGTGAGGCGATCACCAATCACGAAAGAATTTGACAAATCAAAATCTTCGGTCATAAAATGTGTAACTCGACCAGTACCGGGTTTGCGAAGAGTGGAGTTTTCCTTCGCAAAGCTGTGATCAATGATGACTTCCCTCCAATTTACGCCTTCGCTGGCTAAGACTTTTAACATCATCTCGTGCGGAGGCCAGAAAGAATCTTCCGGAAAAGATTTGGTCCCCAAGCCATCTTGGTTGGTAACCATCACCAGTTGATAATCCAACTCCGCATGGATCTTTTGCAGGTGCGAAATGGCTCCCGGCACAAACTCCAGTTTGTCCATGGAGTCAACCTGATAATCTCCAGGAGGTTCCTTGATGATCGTACCATCCCTATCGATAAAAAGTATTTTTTTCACAACAATTGATTTAATGCATCAATTAGCAAATTATTCTCCTCTGGAGTTCCGATGGTGATGCGTAAGCAACCCTCGCATTTGGGAGTTTTGGTGCGGTCTCTTACCACGATACCTCTCTCCTGCAAATGACGATATACAATTTGGGGATTTGCAAATCTTATTAGGAGGAAATTTGCTTCAGAGGGATACACTTCTAAAACATCTGTGCGACCAATTAGGATATTTCTTAATTTTGCTCGCTCTTGTATAATCTCCTTGACTTGCCTATCCTTAAGCGCTGCATCTTCTTGAAGGCTTTTAATCGCTTTCATTTGACTGTACCGATTAATATTATATGGTGGCTTCACCTTATTGAAAATAGAAATGATTTCCGGGTTTGAGAAAGCCATACCCATTCTGATTCCCGCAAGACCCCAGGCTTTGGAAAATGTTTGTAAAATTACCAGGTTTGGATACTGACCTATTTTTTCAATCCAGCTAGCCTGTTCACAAAAATCACCATAAGCCTCATCAATGATAACGATACCTTTAAAAAAGGTGAGGAGAGATTCGATATCGTGGTGGTTGATAGAATTTCCGGTAGGATTATTAGGAGAACAAATAAAAAGTAATTTCAATTTAGTAGATATCTGGGATCTGATATCTGATAGTTGTAATTGAAAATCATCTGTCAACAAACACTTTTTGACGGCCACATTAGAAACATCCGCGCACACCTGGTACATCCCATAAGTCGGGGGTAAGACCATGATTTCATCATCACCCGGCTCACAAAATATCCTTATGAGCAAATCAATTGCTTCATCGCTACCGTTGCCCAGAAAAATCTGATTCG
>JABDLW010000064.1 GCA_013001805.1 Saprospiraceae bacterium
GACTCAAGGTGCCTCCCAGAAACCTGATCGCCGAGTACCTGGAAGGGAGGGCCAATGGGACTGATGCCGAGGTAGCCGATATAAGTACTCAGGTCGATTTAATGTTGATCCTACGCGGTATTTTAAGTCAGCCACAAATAGATTTTGACATCCGGTTTCCAGAAATAGACCCGGCTCTCCGCAACTATACAGAGAGTAAAATGCGGATTTTAAAAGATGATGTCAGTGAATTAAATCGACAGGTGTACGGTCTTCTCTTTTTTAATTCTTTTTTACCAAGTACGGTCAATCTGAATATTGCCGCCACCACGGTAAATACATTGAGTGAATTTATAACATCTCAACTCAGTAACTACGTAGCGGCCTATATTACCGAAGGAGTCGAGGAAGTCGACTATATTTCGGGAGTGGACTTCTATTTTGACTATAATTATTACCGATCTGAGGATTTTATTCAGGGTCAGCAAACCGGAGTGAAAACAGGATCGGAGTTTGCCGTGGCTCCGAATATCCGTTTTTTTGATGACCGGCTGGCATTTAGTCCCGGGGCTTCAGTGATTGAAGGAAATGTATTGCAGGGATCGGCGTTTATTGGCACCGATGTAAAGCTGGACTATTTTATTACCCAGGACAGGCGATTAAAATTGAGTCTTTTTTATAAACGATTTCCTTCACTACAAGGAAGTCGGAATAAATTAGGTGTGGGATTCAGGTTTTCAAAAAGTTATGATTCTTTTGGAGATATATTTCGGAGGGATAAAAAAAGCAATCCAGCTAAAACTCAGGAAGAATCAACGGTCAATCCTGAAGAAGACAAAGGTAAAGGGAACTAGGAGTTTATTAGTCGGGAATCAACAGTTATATGTCATCCTCAAAAGAACTCTTGCAGTCCACGCCAGCAAGATGATAGTCTTAGCTAACTAGGTAATCCGGTGATTGCTCCTCAATTCGGGGCCAAGTATATCATGACGGTAATTAGGTGACTGGTTTAATCGGTAATCGGCTCATTGCGATACCTTTGCACTCCCACCGGGGCACTATTAGATTTTATCACTACGGCTACGTAGCAGGTGGTCGGCCAGTACTAATGCAGCCATCGCTTCTACGATGGCCACCGCCCGTGGCACCACACAGGGATCATGCCGGCCCTTTCCGTCGACTGTCGTTTCTTTTCCGGATTGATCTACACTCGGTTGACTTTGCATGATGGTTGCTACCGGCTTGAAAGCCACTCGAAAATAGATGTCCATACCATTGGAAATACCACCCTGGATACCTCCTGAGTGATTGGTGGTCGTGACAATCTTGTCACCGATTTTTTCGAATATATCGTTGTGCCGGGAACCTCTCCAGGTCACTCCCTGAAAACCGGAGCCGTATTCAAATCCTTTACAGGCATTGATACTCAACATGGCCTTACCCAGATCCGCATGAAGTTTATCAAAAGCCGGTGCGCCTAAACCAACCGGGCATCCGGTCACCACACCGGTCACCACACCACCCACGGTGTCACCGTCTTTTCGCACTTCCCTAATGAATGCTTCCATCTGCCTGGCGAGTTCGGCATCGGGACATCTGATCACGTTCTCTTCGATAATATGACGGTCAATTTCGGTGTGACTCTTGTCCAACTTCAGATGCCCAACCTGGCTCACATAACCAAATACCTGAATACCTTGCGTCTTTAGCAGGGCTTTAGCTATTGCACCAGCGGCGACACGCGCTGCAGTTTCTCTGGCTGAGGACCGTCCTCCACCACGATAGTCGCGGTGTCCAAATTTTTCCTGGTAGGTGAAATCTGCATGTGAAGGGCGGTATTTCTCAGCAATATGACCATAATCTTTACTCCGTTGGTCCTGGTTGTAGATAATCATCGAAATCGGAGTACCGGTACTGCGGCCTTCAAACACACCAGATAGGATTTCAACATGATCTCCTTCCTTGCGTTGGGTCACAATCGCAGATTGGCCCGGGCGGCGCCGGTCTAAATCCACCTGAATTTCCTCTTGCTTTACTGTCAGACCAGCGGGACACCCATCAATAACAACACCTATTGCTCTCCCGTGAGACTCGCCGTAAGTCATGACTTTAAAGTGGGATCCAAATGTATTACCAGACATAAAGGGAGGTTGTAGATTTTAAACAAAGAAACTGAATATTTTACTAACTCTGATTGAACCTGTACCTATCTGTAAGCATCATTTGGAAACCGGGCAGCTAGGGGCTGCTCTTTAATCTTGGCACACTTTCTGTGTTTTCATTATATATTATTAAAATAAGTTTGTGTAATTTAGCGCGCAATTAACGACTTACAGTTTGACGACATTCACCAGCAGCAGAGCAATCAGGAACACTTTGGTTTTCTTGGCTGTGGCCCTTGTGTCCCTAATTATCAGCTCAAGCGCAAGAATCAAAGACATTCACATTGATACCTTAAGCGAACTGCCATTTCCAGAAAAGAATCTAAGGTTCGGCTTCAATCTGAATGATTATAATGCCACTGAGGCATTGATCGAACCAAATCAATTTTTAGCCGAAATTTTACTGAATCACAAGGTAAACTACCAAACCGTGGCAAACCTTGCTGAAAAAGCTAAACCTGTTTTTAGTGTTCGTGCGTTACGCACTGGCAAACCTTACTTGATCTTAAACCAAGACACCTCTACTGCTGCTGACTATTTCATTTATGAGCCAAGTCCATTAAGTTTTGTCGTCTTTGATATAAAAAACCAAAATGTTTTTAAGACCGAACGGGAAGTCACAAGAGTTCGTAAGACTGCCAGTGGCACGATTTCATCTTCACTATGGCAGACCATGATGGATTTGGAGCTCGACTATGAGTTAGCTGCGAAAATGGAAGATGCCCTGGCCTGGTCTGTGAGCTTTCACCATGTTCAAAACGGAGATGAATTTAAAGCCTACTACGATGAGCTATATGTAGAGGACCAAAGAGTCGGTGTCGGTGAGTTGTATGCGGCATATTTTAACAATAGTAACAATGACTATTATGCTTTGCGTTATGCAAATGATAAATACGATGGATACTATGATCTTGAGGGCCGGCCGATGAAGAAAGTTTTTCTTAAAGCTCCTGTGAAATATACCAGGATTTCTTCCAAATATAATCGCAATAGATTTCATCCCGTTTTAAGGAGGGTAAAAGCCCATCTCGGTACGGACTATGCAGCGCCTTACGGAACACCAATTTATGCAGTCGCCAATGGAGTTGTCACCAAAGCCAGTCGTACCAAGGGCAACGGTAACTATGTAAAGATACGCCACGATAAAATTTACGAAACCCAATATTTGCATATGCAGGGCTTTGGCAAGGGCATTGGTTCTGGTGTGCAGGTAAAACAGGGACAAGTGATCGGCTATGTTGGTAGCACGGGACTGGCGACCGGACCCCATGTTTGTTTCCGGTTTTGGAAAAATGGTAAACAAGTCAACCACTTAAATCTCAACTTGCCGCAGCCCGACCCGATGGCAAAAGAAGAACTTCCGAGATATTTTGAAGTTAGAGATTCACTAAAATTGATACTGGATCAAATCGATCAGATGCCTACTGTAGCGCAGCTTGCACAGAGTGAAATCGTTGATGTAACTGCCCCTTAGCATCCATCAGGCATTGTCAGGCAAAGTACTTTCAGTTTACATGGTGTCCCATTTCCATAATTGATTGGGCAATAATAAACTGTTTCCCTTTACCAACCAGAAAGATCAATCATAATTGTTTTGCTTTTTATTTGCATTTCGAAAAAGATTGTGATAATTTAATTTTTTCGTTTGGATGGTTCTGATAAGCAAATACCGGAATTATTAAAGTTGTCTACAATCTTTTTGAATTGTTTGACATAGGGTCACTAGTTACATTAATGAAATGTTTGAAGTCAATTAGTAACAAACGGGCCTTCCAATAAGCACTCAAACACATTGTTAAAACTTTGAAAAATTTCTTTGAATATGAAATTAGTTACAAAGACTCTATGTATCTTATTGCTTTTAATGACAATGACTGTGCGGGGACAGGTCTCAATTACCGATGCCGACCTGCTGAATTTGATTGGAAAATCCCAGGTACTTGAAGAAGATTCTTCGACAGTGACATTAGACGTCGGCTCACCGGGTGCAAATCAGGTGTGGGATCATCGCAATATTGAATTTATTAACGTCTCCTCGATTAATGTCTCATTTGAAAGCCCTGCCGGGAATCCTTTTTCTAACCAATTTCCCGCAGCAAATTTGGTGCAACATCTTACAACTGATTTGGCTGATGGAGATCAATATCTGTTTTATCAGGTAGAGTCTGATCGCTTCACGGGTTTGGGAGATGCGTTCAACTTTATTTTCGAGGGCATGCCCTTTTCTCAGGTAGATCCGGGTGAGAGTTTGGAGGCTCCTCTACCCCTCACAATGGGAGCAGAATGGAATTCAATTGTTAGTGACACATTTAGCGAATCAGGTCTCACTTTGATTACCTATGACTCGACAATAAATCTGGTCGATGGATGGGGTACGCTGCGATTGCCATTAGGAGACTTTGACTGTTTGCGTGTAAAAAGTAAATCCTATTGCACGTCGATCACATCTTTTGGTGGCAACACGATGTCCGATACAGAATCTGAGCTAACGTACGTATGGATTTCACCTGACCACTTTGTTCTATGTACAGCTACAAATGAGGATATCGACAATGAGAACTTCACAACCTCCAATTTTTATTCGCGTGTCGGCAGTGTGACTGGCAGTACGAGTTTGCGAGACCAGACGGTATTAAAAAATGTGCAAGCCCAAATTTATCCAAATCCATTTTTTGACATACTCCGGATTGAAGTGCTGTTGGAACAGCCTCAGGAACTTCGGGTTGAAATTCTAGATATGAACCAGAGAGTAGTGGAAGTGCTCCAGAATGGATATCTCAGCCAGGGTAGAAATACGTTAAATTGGAATGGACAAAACAACGTCAGTGCAGCATCCTATTTCTTGAGAATTGCAACCCCTGATGGTACGTTGGTTAGACCTATTTTAAAGCTTTAATAAAAGTGATTAGTCTTTGCAGTAAAATGTCCGCCCTGAGGCTGGCTATGAATTACGATAGCCTAAATTTTACTTCATTTTGCTATTCCGGGAAATCTCACTTGTCTCTTTAAATCTAATAACTTGGCATGTAAAAGATCATATCGATCAAATGCATCTTTGCCGGGTAATTGATCTGCCTGATCAATCATGTTGGATAGATAACGCAGTTGATCCCGGAGCATCGGAGTTTGATACCGGCCTTCTGCAGTGACGATCTCTGATCGCAAGACCTGGAGTGTTTCGGTGGCCAGCGATGTTTCGTTTTCTTTAATGTTTTGATCGAGGAATTTCACGAGTGCATCAGCCTCCGCCATAGTTCTCTGAACGTCTAAAGCCAATTTTTCCTGTTTCTTCAAATCGGTCTCCGAGATGCCATTTGCTTCAATACGGGGATCGAGTTTTACCTCAGCAAAGTTTATATAACTCTTGAATCCAGTAATTAATTCAATCTGATACTTTCCGGGTGCAACCATCGGCCCACGTCTATTCGATACATCGGAACCATGTCTAAGGTCCCATCTGAGTACGTGCGCCCCTTCGGTGCCTGACAACTGATCAGAAGTCGTGATGGAGGTAAAGCCCGTGGCCATATCCTCGGTTTCATTGCCTTTTGTTGCCGTCGAATCCACATGGTAGGTCCTGATTAATTGACCTTGAGGATCATGGATTTTCATTATCAGATTTTTTTGAGCATCTGGCAAATAGTAGCAAATATCTAGTCCGGGGGCAGGGTAATGGGGTACCTGCTCGGGGTTGTTGCCTCGATACCTCATTCTATGAGCAACTTTAGGTGCAAAGAGCGCAATTGGTATCTTCTCATTTTCATTAATCTGGTAGACCACATTAAGATTGTCCAGGATCCAGAATGACCTACCCATAGTTGAAATAATCAGACTTTTTTCAACGATCTGAATATCAGTAATAGGCGTCACGGGCAAGTTTTGCTGAAATGACTTCCAGTGAGCTCCATCATCAAAGGAAATATACAACCCAAACTCTGTTCCGGCATATAGCAATCCCTTTTGATTTGGATCCTCCCGAATTACCCGGGTAGGGCAGTATTCCGGTATACCACTGCCAGCGGTACTAAGCAGTGTCCATGTCTTCCCTAAATCTTCAGTTTTGAAAATATAGGGCTTGAAGTCACCAAGTAGATATCTATAACCGGCGAAGTAAGCTTTTTGCGGATCATGAGGACTCGGCTCTATGGTCTGAACGCGACCATGCTGAGGCCACATCACTGGAGTGACGTTTTCCCAGCTATTGCCACCATTTTTGGTCATATGGACGGGGCCGTCATTAGCGCCTACCCAGATCAGGTCCTTCTGAACAGAAGACTCTTTTACGGTATAAATGGTACTGAAAAATTCCTCGCCCGTTATATCTCTGGTGATTGGAGCACCTGAGATCACCTGTGTTTCTGGTGAAAAGGCGGTCAGATCCGGAGAAATGATATTCCAGCTTTTTCCTTCATCAATTGTCTTATGCAGATATTGCGAAGCATGATAAATGACATTGGGATTATGAGGGGAGATATGTATCGGTGCCACCCGCTGAAATCTAAACTTGAGATCTTTGGGATTATGGCCGTACATGTTTGCTGCACCAACATAGTAATGTTGTTCCTGCCCGGTCGACTTATTGTAGACACCAAACCGTCCTTTGCAATTAGAGTAGACTATATTGGGATCACCGGGTTTGGGAATGGCCGGTCCGGTCTCACAACCACCGACAGACATCCAAAAGGATTTTGGTCCGGCAGGTGCGGAATACGGAGGTAGCGCCGGTACTGCGATCGTGGTGTTGTCTTGTTGTCCTGCATAGAGCCAAAAAGGAAATTGATCATCGACCGCAACCTGATACAATTCTGCTGTTGCCTGATTATTGACAGATGACCAGGTGAGTCCTCCATCCATTGTCACGGCAGCACCCCCATCGTTTCCCTGGACAAAGAGGTTGCTATCCAACGGACTGATCCACATATCGTGATTGTCTCCATGGGGAGTATCCTTTTTCTGCCAGCTTTTACCACCATCTACTGAATGCCAAAAGCTTGTAGAATTGACGTAGATGCTGTTGGCATTTAACGGATTAGCATCAATATTGCAATAGTAGAAGGGACGATCCAACAATTCTTTTTTTGTACTGATTAATCTAAAATGTTCCCCACGATCATCCGATCGATACACTCCGCCTTCGCCTTCCGGCGCTTCGATCAATGCCCAAAGTTGATCTGGATTTTGTGCGCTGACTGCCAGATCACTTTTGCCAATTAGTCCCTGTGGCAATCCATTGTTTAACTTTTTCCAGGTTAGTCCTCTATCATTTGATTTATAGATACCGCCTTCGTAGCCTCCACTAATGATGGTCCACGGTTTTCTTTCCACTCTCCAGGCTGCAGCGTAGACGGTGTTGGCATTGTCGGGAGCAAATTCAAGAT
>JABDLW010000082.1 GCA_013001805.1 Saprospiraceae bacterium
AGATACCGGGCTGTAACTGACTGAGGATCAACGAAGGCAGCAACGACGACAACGGCTTGTGATTTTGAAACAATAAAATATTGGTAGTAAAATCAGCGCAAGTTGGGTATTTCAACACCTAGGGAAATATTAGATTAAAATCAACAATTCACTAACCATCAATGTTCCACCTTTTGACTTGACCTTAGCTCATATGGAAAAATCATCATTTTGGTACCTGCAAAATCCCGATGTAATGGGCATTTTTTGCCCCGACAAATTGCATAAAAACACGGAACTACATCAGGAGAAAGTATTTAAAAAAGGTGAGTACATTTATGTGAGAGATGATGAAAGTGACACTGTCTTTATGTTGGTAAAGGGCAGGGTGAAAATCGGAGTATACGGAGAGGCAGACAAAGAAATCATCAAAGCAATATTGGGCAAGGGTGAAGTTTTTGGTGAATTGGCACTGGTAAGTAATGATAAGCGAAATGAATTTGCTCAGGCCATGGAAGAGACGGAGGTTTGTATGATTCGAAAAGATAATCTGCATTTGTTGTTCCGTGACCGGTCTTCTATACAAAGCTTCTTTTTAAAGCTTTTCGGAAGTCGCATCCTCGCACTTGAGAATCGCTTTGAAAGATTGGTCTTTAAAGATTCCCGAAGCCGGGTTATTGATTTTCTAATCGAACTGGCAGATGAAAGTGGTGAGCGTGTCGGCTATGAAATCGTTGTGAGAAAGTTTCTAACACACCAGGAAATTGCCAACATCACTGCTACTTCCAGGCAAACTGTCACCACGGTGCTAAATGATCTAAGATCAAAGAATCTGATTAAATTTGATCGACGAAGATTATTGATAAGAGATCGAGAGAAGCTTGCACTCGAAATCTCCTAACCAGCACCAAATTTTGTATAAGCTCCTAAAGCTGTTTTTGTTTTCCCTGTCACCTGAAAAAGCTCATCACTTTACTATGGACCAGTTATCCTTGCTGGTGAAGTTGCCAGGCATGGCGGGGATTCTTAAACAATTCTGGGGCTTTCAGGATGAGATATTGACGACCAAACGAATGGGGCTGGAGTTTACAAATCCAGTTGGGTTGGCTGCTGGGTTTGATAAAAATGGTTCTTATGTCCCATCTATGAGTACATTGGGATTTGGTTTTATTGAGGCAGGTACAGTCACACCTCGTCCGCAACCTGGTAATGACTTGCCTAGACTCTTCCGGCTGCCGTCAGATCAGGCTTTAATAAATAGAATGGGATTTAACAATCGAGGTGTAGATATCCTGGTTGAACATCTATCGGCTTTGAAACCTTCTCCCCTTGTGGTCGGAGGAAATATTGGTAAAAACAAAATCACTCCCAATGCCGAAGCGGTAAATGACTATTTGACTTGCTTTAAAAAATTGTATGACCACGTGGATTACTTCGTCGTAAACGTAAGTAGTCCCAATACTCCTGGTTTACGCAGTCTGCAGGAGAAGAAACCACTAAGTGAAATATTAAGCACCTTACAGACATACAAGAAATCCCAGTCAAGGTCCAGGCCATTATTATTAAAAATTTCACCGGATCTATCTTTTTCTCAACTGGATGATGTCCTCGAGGTAGTTTCAGATCAAAAACTCGACGGTTTGATTGCAACGAATACCACGCTCAGCCGCGATGATCTCAAGACTGATCCGCAAAAATTACTTCGAATAGGTCAAGGGGGATTAAGTGGAGCCCCATTACATCAATTGGCATGCAAATCAATCGCTTACGTCAGAAAACATTCTCCGAAAGATTTTACCATTATTGGTGTAGGAGGGGTGCAGCATCCAGACGATGCCCTTCGTTTGATGGACCAAGGTGCTGATCTGTTACAACTTTATACCGGTCTAATTTATCAGGGACCCAACCTCGTGGGTCAAATTAATCGCACAATAGCCGAGCTCCGGCGACGGGATTCGTGATATTACTTAAAAGTGCTATGGCATCTTTTTTGTGGTTCAGAAGTAGTATTGTGGATAGTTGAGATAGTTAATGTTATTTAAAGTACACTTAAGACAGACCATGGAGAAAAATGATGCTAGATCGTATTTAAGCGATCTCAGAATCTGGGTGGTGATCATACTTACGATCATTTTCCTGGCTTTTGTGATCCGGGCACCTATTTAAACAACCTTCAGACTCAAATCCAAAGTCCCCGAAGAATGTGTTAAAGCCCCCACTGAGATAAATTCGACACCCGTCTCTGCGTAGTTGCGAACATTTTGCAACGTAATGCCGCCAGAGGCTTCGGTTTCGTATTGTCCATTTATAGTAGCAATCGCTTCCTTGAGAAGTGGCACCTCAAAATTATCGAGCATAATTCTGGTTATACCTCCGTATACCAGGACTTCATGCAATTCCACCAGATTGCGTACCTCTACTGTGATGCCCAAATCCAATTGATTTTGAGAGAGATACTCATGCACTTTACTGATCGCCCCTGCATGAGAACCACAAGCATCAACATGATTGTCTTTAATCATAATCCAATCGTATAGCCCATCACGGTAATTTGTACATCCCCCGATCCTTACTGCCCACTTCTCGAGAAACCGGATCAAAGGAGTAGTTTTACGCGTATCTAATATTTTGACTGAAAGTCCTTCAATCTCTACCGCAAATCGACTACTAATCGTCGCAATTCCGCACATACGTTGCATGACATTGAGAACCAAGCGCTCGGCTTTGAGCAAAGCCCTTGTATTGCAGGTTACCAAAAAAGCGGTATCACCATGGTCAATATCCACACCATCTTTCAACTTTTGGTCAAAGGTGCATTCCGGATCGACATGCTTAAAAATTGCCTTGGCCACCTCCACACCTGCCAGGACTCCCACATCCTTTACCAATAATTTGGCCGTAGAGGTGCTATCAGATGTAATGCAAGCATTGGATGTGTGATCTCCGGAACCCACGTCCTCTGCCAGGGCCTGAGTTATAAATTCTTTTAATTGTGATTCTGTATACATACTATTTTTTAGTAGTCTGGGTTTAAACAATCGACTAAAATCTGGGTGGGAGTTACGTCCCGTTTATCCTGGGTAAATACTTGATGGTCAATGGTCAATTGGTTTTCAGATTGCAATTCTGTGAGAAACTATGGGATTCTTTCAGGAAACATAACTTAGTTGCTCGCTACAGAACTCATATCGGCATATTTAATTCGTGTGATTCATGAGTCCTTCAACGGATGCTAAAAAAAATGCACAAATCTAAGAATTAATGCGTTTAAGGTCCCCTTTGAGTCTTCTTTCTCTGTGGTACCATTGTCCAAAACAGTTCTGCCATCATTTCGGGTTGTATCCGATAGGCCTCTTTGTAGATGCAGGCCCATAGTAAGGCCATGTCCCCTGGCACCAGGCATCTGGATACCTATTCCCACGCCCCAGCCAAAATTGAAAGGTTTAACATCGTTTCCAATATCTTCCTTAGTAAGTCGGATACCAGTAGCGTCAATTTTTCCTGTGGATTTGCTGATAAGGCCAAGGTAAAATTCCGGAAAACTCAAATACAGATCATAGCGCTGGTTGGGTAAGCCTATCTGGTATCTTAAACCCATGGGTATTTCCAGCATTTGCAAAGAATAGGTGATTTCCACATCATTAGGTAAAGGTTTTTCGCCAGTGTTATATTTTGCATCCGAGAGGTCAGATTTAGGTAATAAATTACCGCCAAACTTGTGTAGAAGTGCTCCACCCTGGGAAAAACTAAATCCGGCTCCACCATACATAATCATCCAATCGGTCAGGTAGTGTTCACCAATTCCCCCTATTCTCAGACCGATTTTAACACCATTGCTATTGATTAGATTGTCGGTACTTCTCATCCAACCGATTGACGGACTTGCCTGTATACCAAACAATGTTTCACCTGCCTGAGAATAGAGTGTCGACATACCAGCCATAAATAGAAGTACTGATATAATTTTTTTCATAATATTAGGCGTTATACCTTCGAGCAAAGGTAGATCGTTCCCAATTAATATACCGATAATATTAAAAGCATAATGAAATATTCAAGCGTTCTATTTTTCCTGACTGTACTGTTCGCTTGTCAGAGTGAACCAGTCGCTCCGGACGTATCTGATATCGAGCTGGATCTTACCGTCGTCAGGTTTGAGCAAGAATTGTTTGAGATCGACACAGTAGACAGGGTTAAGCAAATAGAAAAATTAATAGAAAAGCATCCTGAATTTGCTGAGGTCTTTGTTTATCAGATTATTGCCGATCCTAACTTTGGTAATGATGGCATTAAATCCACATCCGTATTTATTCGTGACTCATTCATCCGGGCCTTGAATGACACTTGCCAACTTGTTTATGGCGATTTCTCGCCATATGAATTAGATTTCAAGAGGGCATTGCAATATTTCAAGTTCTATTTTCCTGAAAAGCCCACTCCGGTTCTTTATACCTGTGTATCTGGCTTTGAAGTAGGTTCGTTTACTATTGGTGACGAAATTCTTGGAGTTGGTTTGGATTTTTATCTGGGAGCGGACTATCCAAATTACCATCCGGATCTTTTTCCAGCCTACATTAAAAGTTTTATGTCTAGTGAATTCTTGGTGTCGAAAACCATTCAAGCCTTATTGGCTAATTGCGTTGGAGAGACTCCAGGTAATCGCCTACTGGATTTTATGATTCGGAACGGCATAGAATTGTATCTCAAACAAAAGGTTCTGCCATATAAGCCTGATGAAATCATTTTTGAATACACTCCCGAACAAATGCAATGGTTACGAAATAACGAAGCCCAAATTTGGGCACATCTGGTGCAGGAAGATCTCTTGTATAGTGTCAATTTCAGGAGTTTTCAGAAGATAGTCAATCCGAGTCCAAACATCTCGAGCATGCCACCGGAAGCACCCGGTCGTTTGGGCAATTGGATTGGAGCAAGAATTGTTGCTAATTATATGCAAAGAAATCCTGATACTGATCTGCATGAACTTCTCTCAATCAAAGATGCCGATAAAATATTGGCGGGATCTAATTATAAACCCCGCCAATAGACTAAATCGTATCAGTATTGTTCTGCCGCTACTTTCTGAAAAGACCTCCAAGAACCTTCATCCCCACTCCTGCCAAATCATCCATCACATTTCCGTCTCCATCGGCATCCAGTACCTTTTCAATCAAACTCATTCCCTCTCTTTGCTTCGATGCCTGGCTGACAGTACCAGACAGAATTTGTGCAAGACCGCCCTGGTCCAACCCATTCTGTCTTTTAGCCTTTCCTAAAGTCCCCATAACCAAGGGGGCAAGAAGTTTCATTAATTCAGCACTCTTGAGAAAGTCTAAGCCACTGGACTGGCTCACCATCTGAACTACACTATTGGTTTTTCCACCAAGAATGTGTTCTAGAATTCCAAGTCCATTGCTTGCTTTATTCCTGGGCTGAGCTCCTCCTATCAAACCAACTACATCATTCAAAATGCTACCATCATGGTCACGATCCAGAGCATTGAGTAAGGCACTTCCGGCTTCTGGCTTAGCTGCATTTCGCGACAAGGCACTCACCATCGTGGCAAAAACACCATTTGCAGCATTGGCAGTAGTCTCCTTGTCAGCTCGAATTGTCCGACTCAAATTGTCAACCACATCATCATTTAATTGGTTTTGAAGTACTTCTAATAAGTTCATGTTAAATATTTAAAAATGTGAAAAAAAGAGAATGGCTGATTGGAGTCGCAAAAATAGGAAACGTCCTGCAAAAAGTTTGAATGTTATCAGGTCGTAGTCCTCAGGCTTAACACAATATTTCTTGCAGATGTTCCGGGTGGAGATTTTTTTTGGAACTTGATGATTCAAATATTTGTAGTTTTGGAAGACTAAATTGAATACAATGAGTCATATAATATTGTTGTTCTCGCTGGGAGGTCCGGAGGTTATCGTCATACTTTTTGCTATTCTTTTATTGTTCGGAGGTAAGAAAATACCGGAACTCATGAAAGGACTTGGCAAAGGCATTAAAGAATTTAATAATGCCAGATCCACTATCGAGTCGGAGCTCAAGGAAGGGATGAAGGAAGTGGAGGAAGAAAAAAAGACCAGCCACTAACCATTGCTCTTTATTAATCAGCATCTGAAATCCATAGTCGATGTCTCTGGAACATCGGTATAAAGATCAAACTTTGATTACCTGCAATAAGGTCTTCAAAGGTATTTCATAAGCTCATAGATCTTATCTGGTGTCATCATGAGTTCGACTACGAAGACAAGTTCCTTCTTGATTGCTGCATTTACAGTTTTGTTCTATACTTGTTCTTCAATCCAGAAAGCCACAAAAGATGAAGCCCAGACTTATAGTACTGACTTTGAGTATGAGCAGGATCGTGTCTTAATTTTGTTGGTTGATCTACAGCCTGGTGGGGCAAGGATCCGTAATTCAAAACTGATATCAGGGAATTTTAAACCTATGGTGGATCCTGTTTTGCAAAGAGAGACCGTCCGTGTTCAATATCTTGACCAGCTGGACCATGTCCTTTATGAAAAGATTCTTGAGCACCCCCTTTTTCAATACAAAGAATATGTCGATGAAGATGGTACCCTCAAATATGTGCGGGTCGAAGAAAGCAACGGGACTTTAATGTTGAGATCGCAGTATAGCAGCAATTTCAAATCTATCCGAATCGATTATGGGTTCGAAAATAGGTACAAAACTATTTCACAGTTGCCAATTCTGGTTGATGACTAGGGTGTTTTCCTACTGGTTAGTGCTTTTAGCATGCACACCACTAGTGTCTCAACCCATTTCTGTGGATACGATTCGATGGGCTGGTTCTGAGGATGATCGAATTAATTTGGTATTTCTGGGTGATGGGTATCAGGAGTCAGAACTTGACAAGTATATTACTGACGTTCATAAAGTTGTCGATCATTTTTTTACGGAGTCGCCGTTTAAAGAATACAAGCCTTACTTCAATATTTTGGCGATAAAGGTTGTTTCCAGG
>JABDLW010000507.1 GCA_013001805.1 Saprospiraceae bacterium
TACGGGCATAGCTCAACTGGTAGAGCGACGGTCTCCAAAACCGTAGGCTGGGGGTTCGATTCCTCCTGCCCGTGCAAAAAGGTTTTTTGGGCCTCTCTTTAAGTTAAAGAGGTCTTGAAGACCATAAAGAGTAGAACTATGGGAAATTTGGTCCTGAGTATTAAGGAGAGCTACAATGAGCTGGTCAACAAGGTGACCTGGCCAACCTGGGCTACTTTACAGCAAAGCACCATTTTGGTTTTGATAGCTTCCATGATTTTTGCGCTGTTGGTATTTATTATCGATGCGATTTCAAAATGGGTGGTAGATTTTTTCTACGGACTATAACCTCAAAGAAATGTCTGAGCAAACAATAATAAATGAGGAGCAAAATAAATGGTATTCGCTGAGAGTAATCAGCGGTAAGGAGCGAAAGCTGAAGGAGCGTATTGAGCTGGAAGTGAAGCGGTCGGGTTGGAGTGATGTCATTTGTCAAGTTATTGTACCGACCGAGAAAGTCTATAAAATCCGTAATGGTAAGAAAGTGATCCAGGAGCGAAATATCCTTCCTGGTTATATTTTGATCGAAACATTACCCGGGAGATTTACCGGAGAAATGATTCAGGCGATTTCAGGAATGACCAATGTCATTAATTTCTTAGGGGGAAATAATCCCATACCCATGAGGCAATCGGAAGCAAACCGAATGCTTGGAAAAGCCGATGAGTCTGATGAAGGCGAAGAAATAATGATCGAACCATTTCTCGAAGGAGAAACAGTCAAGATCATCGATGGGCCATTTAATAATTTTGTCGGCGACATCAAAGAGGTTAACGAAGAGAAAAAGAAGCTAAAAGTAATTGTAAAAATATTTGGTCGGGGAACAGAAGTTGAATTGAACTTCATGCAGGTTGAAAAGCAAACTTAAAGTAAGAATCTAAGCATTAGAACATGGCAAAAGTAGTTGAAGCATTGATCAAGTTACAGGTGAAAGGAGGGCAGGCAAATCCAGCGCCTCCGGTCGGACCTGCTTTGGGTGCTAAAGGTGTAAATATTATGGAATTCTGCAAGCGTTTTAATGCTCGCACCCAGGATATGCAAGGCAAAATAACACCCGTAGTGATCACCGTTTATAAGGACAAATCGTTCGAGTTTATTATAAAAACGGTCCCAGCCGCAGTCCAATTAATGGAAGCCGCCAAGCTTAAGAAAGGATCACCTGAATCAAACCGGCAAAAAGTGGGGAAAGTCACCTGGGATGATGTTAAAGTTATCGCTGAAGACAAGATGTCTGACCTAAACGCATTCCAGCTACATTCTGCGATGAAGATGGTGGCAGGTACGGCACGAAGTATGGGCGTCACCATTTCGGGCACTCCACCATTTAGTACCGAAGAAGAATAAATTTCGAAATCAAATTAAAAAGCAGGGAGTCTGACTAAAAAATCAGACGCTATAACCTCACATTTCATATGGCAAAAGTTAGTAGAAAAAGAAAAGCCGCCAACGCTCTGGTCGATAGTACGAATCTGTATTCACTCGACGAGGCCATGGCGAAGGTAAAGGAGGTGAATACAACGAAGTTTGATGCCTCGGTTGACATTCACATAAGGATGGGTGTAGATCCCCGTAAAGCAGATCAGGCTCTTCGTGGCACAGTTACTTTGCCCCATGGCACTGGTAAGACCAAACGTGTTTTGGTTTTGTGTACTCCTGACAAGGAAGAAGAAGCCAGAGAAGCTGGTGCAGATTACGTCGGACTAGATGAAATGGTTGCTAAGATTCAGGAAGGGTGGACGGATTTTGATGTTGTGGTGGCAACACCTAATGTGATGGCAGCTGTGGGTAAAATTGGCCGAATTTTAGGTCCTCGAGGCCTTATGCCCAATCCCAAAACCGGAACGGTAACACCAAATGTTGGTCCCGCGGTAGCCGATGTGAAGGGAGGAAAGATTTCATTTAGGGTTGACAAGTTTGGCATCGTGCATTCAGCCGTAGGTCGTGTTTCCTTTAGTGCTGACAAGTTGAAAGACAATGCGCAGGAATTAATTGATACCCTCATCAAAATGAAACCAGCATCAGCAAAAGGTATCTACATCAAAACAGTCACGGTAGCAAGTACCATGAGTCCCGGTGTAAAGGTTAATACTAAATTTTAATTTGATCTTTTTTTGATTGAATAGCAATCATTTTAAAGCATAAAAAAGATGACTAGAGCCGAAAAGCAAAAAGCGATAAAAGTACTCAAGAAGAAGTTTAAGAATAACGATTTTTTCTACCTGACTGACTCATCCGCTTTGTCAGTGGCCGATGTAAATGATTTGCGAGGTCGCTGCTTTGAGAAAGGAGTAGAACTGAAAGTTGTAAAAAATACCCTGGCCATAAAGGCTATGCAGGCTCTGTCTGCAGAAAGAGGTTATGATAAATTGTACGATGCCCTTAAAGGTCCGACAGCTATTATGTTTTCGGAAACCGCCAGCCTTCCGGCAAAAATCATCAAGGACTTTAGGAAGGATCACGAAAAACCGGTCTTGAAAGCAGCGTACATTGATTCAGATGTTTATTACGGAGATGATGAGATTTCTGCCTTAAGCTCACTCAAGTCAAAAGAGGAAGTGCTGGGCGAGATAATCGGCTTGTTAGATTCTCCGATACAGAGTGTGATTTCAGCCCTTGATGGTGGCTCAACGATCGCCTCTTTGCTTACTGCCCTCGAAGACCGGGTAGAGGCTTAATTATACTATGGCTTCCAAGTAACATGACGCATATATTTATTGAAATTAAATTTAAAAATTAATCAACATGGCAGATTTAAGTGCTATCGCAGAACAATTGGTTAACCTGACCGTTAAGGAGGTGAGCGAATTGAAAGGCATCCTTAAAGATCAATATGGTATCGAGCCAGCAGCTGCTGCAGTAGCTGTTGCAGCGGGCCCTGCAGGTGGTGGCGAAGCCGCAGCTGCAGCCGAGCAGACAGAGTTTACAATTATGTTGACCTCCGCTGGTGCAGAAAAACTTAAAGTGGTAAAAGAAGTTAAAAATTTACTTGGACTTGGCTTGAAAGAAGCTAAAGATCTTGTTGATGCTGCACCTTCTGCAATCAAGGAAGGGGCGTCTAAGGAAGAAGCTGAAAGTATAAAATCCGCTCTGGAAGGAGTTGGTGCCAGTGTAGAACTTAAGTAATTCACATTACCTAAGTAGCACTAGCCATCAATACGGAAACTTCCTGGCATACGAGCTTTAAGAGGCTTAGTCCGATCCACAGATCGGGCTAAGCCTATCGTCGTATTTATATATAAGGGGAAAGCCTCTTAAGTTTGATCACATTAAAATCTCAAACGAATGGCAACAAAAGTTGTAGCTGCCCGCCAACAAAACGGCCGCATAAACTTCGGAAAAATTAACTTAGCTTCCGCATATCCTGACTTGCTGGAAATCCAAATCAAGTCTTTTCAGGAATTTTTTCAACTTGAAACAACACCCGATAACCGCGCCAATGAAGGGCTGTATCGAGTGTTTCAGGAAAACTTTCCTATATCTGATGCCCGAAATATTTTCGTGCTCGAATTCTTGGATTACTTTATTGACCCTCCGCGATACACCATCGAAGAATGTATGCAGAGAGGACTCACCTATAGCGTACCGTTAAAGGCAAAACTGAGATTATCCTGTAATGACGAGGAACACGTAGATTTTCAAACTATTGTACAAGATGTATTCCTGGGCAATATACCCTATATGACGCCAAAGGGTACTTTTGTGATCAACGGAGCAGAACGGGTCATAGTATCGCAATTGCATCGTTCGCCGGGTGTATTCTTTTCTCAAAGCTTTCACCCCAATGGTACCAAGATTTACTCTGCCCGGGTGATTCCTTTCAAGGGTGCCTGGATGGAGTTTGCCACGGATATTAATGCCGTCATGTATTCTTACATCGACCGTAAGAAGAAATTTCCGGTTACCACACTTCTCAGAGCTATCGGCTATGATTCTGACAAGCAAATCCTGGATCTCTTTGGATTAGCCGAAGAAATTAAAGCAAATAAAAAGTCATTATCGGCCGCAGTAGGTCGCAAGCTTGCTGCCCGGGTTTTGAGGAAGTGGGTAGAAGACTTTGTAGATGAAGACACCGGTGAGGTTGTGTCTATCGAGCGGAATGAGATCATCCTGGAGCGCGATATCGTTCTCGAAGAGGAACATATTGATCATATTCTGGATGCGGAAGTCGAAACCATTATTCTGCAACGTGCAGATATTGAGGCCGACTATTCTATCATATACAATACACTGCAAAAAGATGTATCCAGTTCCGAACTGGAAGCAGTACAACACATTTACCGTCAATTGAGAGGTACCGATCCGCCAGATGAGGAAACAGCAAGGGGTATTATCGACAAGCTATTTTTCTCAGATAAACGATACAACCTCGGCGAGGTAGGACGGTATAAAATCAATCGCAAATTAGATTTAAAGACTGATCCTGAGACGCTTATTCTTACGAAAGAAGACATCATTGAGATTGTCAGATATTTGGTGAGTTTGACCAATCAAATGGCAGAACTGGATGATATTGATCATCTCAGTAACCGGAGAGTACGGACGGTAGGAGAGCAACTTTATGCTCAGTTTGGAGTGGGATTAGCCCGGATGGCTCGCACCATTCGAGAACGTATGAATGTGCGTGACAACGAAGTTTTTACTCCTATTGATTTGATCAATGCGAGAACTCTTTCTTCCGTGATTAATAGTTTTTTCGGTACAAGCCAATTGTCACAGTTCCTGGACCAGACGAATCCACTTTCGGAAATTACCCATAAACGCAGGATCTCAGCCTTGGGACCCGGTGGTTTATCCCGGGAGCGAGCTGGATTTGAGGTGCGTGATGTTCACTATTCGCACTACGGTAGATTATGTACTATCGAGACTCCGGAAGGGCCCAATATCGGTCTGATATCCACTCTCTGCGTGCATGCGAAGGTAAATAAGATGGGTTTTCTGGAAACGCCGTACCGGAAAGTACTGGACGGTAAGATCGATATGAAAACCGAAGCCGAATATTTGTCCGCAGAAGGGGAAGATTATCGGCGGATAGCTCAGGCCAATTCCCAAATTGATGATAAGGGAGTCTTTCTATCCGAAAGAATCAAATGTAGAGAACACGGGGATTTTCCCGTCCTTTCGCCACCGGAGGTAGAATATATGGATGTAGCTCCCAACCAAATTGTCGGAGTTTCAGCATCTCTGATTCCATTTTTGGAAAACGATGATGCAAACCGTGCCTTGATGGGCTCAAACATGCAACGGCAGGCGGTACCCCTATTGCGGCCAAGTGCACCCGTTGTTGGCACTGGACTGGAAGGTACCGTTGCCCAGGACTCTCGAATGCTGATCAACGCTGAAGGAGAAGGAGTAGTTGAATACGTGGATGCTGATAGCATTATCATCAAATACGATCGCACGGATGAAGACCAGTTAGTATCTTTTGAAGATAATCTGGTAACCTATCGATTGACAAAGTTTATGCGGACTAATCAGGGTACCTGCATCAATCTGAAGCCAATCGTTCAAAAAGGTCAACGTGTCACCAAAGGAATGATACTTTGCGATGGTTACGCTACAGAAAAGGGTGAGTTGGCTCTGGGCCAAAACCTTAAGGTGGCCTTTATGCCGTGGAAGGGGTATAACTTTGAGGATGCCATTGTTCTTTCTGAACGAGTTGTCCGGGAAGATATCTTCACTTCAATTCACATCGAACACTTTGAAATGGATGTGCGAGATACAAAATTAGGCGAAGAAGAGCTAACCAACGACATTCCTAATGTGAGTGAAGATGCAACGAAAGATCTCGACGAGAATGGCATCATCAGGATAGGTGCATGGGTAGAAGAGAGCGATATTCTTATAGGTAAGAT
>JABDLW010000125.1 GCA_013001805.1 Saprospiraceae bacterium
ATTCGGAACACTTTGCCGAGATGCTAACCCCCCTTTTTTCTGAGTTTGATATTCGAAATATTCCGATTGGTAAGATCAAGGCCTCCTCTGGTCATCTGCCCGATATTGAATCCGGGAGGAGAGCAATGATTTTATATACAAGTGGTACTACCGGTAAGCCCAAGGGAGTAGTCACGACCCATGATAATATTGAGGCACAAATAAAATCATTGGTAGCTGCATGGCAATGGCAAAAAAATGATCATATTTTAAATGTGTTGCCGATGCACCACGTGCACGGGATTATTAATGTTCTATCCTGTGCATTATGGATAGGTGCTTGTTGTGAATTTCTAGTGAAATTTGATCCAGCAGCGATCTTTCAAATATTTTGCCGTAAAAAGGTCAATGTATTTATGGCCGTGCCAACGATCTACTATAAATTAATTGCTTTTTGGAATGATCAGAATTCTGTATATCAAAAGGAGATATCCGGTGCACTAAACAATTTCCGTCTGATGGTTTCGGGATCGGCAGCTTTGCCGATATCTACGCTGGAACAATGGAAATCTATAAGTGGACACACTTTATTGGAGCGATATGGCATGACAGAAATGGGCATGGCCATTAGCAATCCGTACCGGGGGGAACGGCGACCGGGATATATTGGTCAACCCCTGGATGGTGTCACGATCCGGATCGTAGATGAGGATGGTCATCAGGTCGAGGAGGGTATACCAGGCGAAATTCAAATAAAAGGCCCAAACGTATTTAAAGAATATTGGGAAAAACCGCAAGCTACGAAAGAAGCTTTTGTCGATGGCTGGTTTAAAACTGGTGATATTGCAACATGGGAGAATGGAAGCTGTCGAATACTGGGAAGAAATTCAGTAGACATCATTAAGTCGGGAGGATATAAGATATCGGCTTTGGAAATTGAAGAAGTTCTGCGAACGCATCCCGATATCAAGGATTGTGGGGTAGTGGGTTTGCCTGACGAAGAATGGGGAGAAATTATTGCAGCAAGTCTTGTACTCGATAATCATTCCAATGATCTTCCCGAACTGGAAGCTTGGCTTAAGGAAAGATTACCGAATTATAAAATACCGAGAAGATTTATTTTGCAAAAGGATTTACCAAGAAATGTGATGGGCAAAGTAACCAAGAAAGAATTACAAAAAATATTTGCAAAGTTATGATTATTTATGGTGTGGCACTGTTGGCTTTTTGTTTCCTTGCCGGTAAAATTCTTGGATTCTCTTTAGGTCTTTGCATCGGTGTAGAAGGTGATGTCGGAGGGGTGGGTTTTGCGATGTTGTTGCTGATGCTTATTAATCTCTATCTCAAGAAAAAAGGTTGGTTAAAATTGGCAACGACGCAGGGTATCTTATTTTGGAGCTCCATGTATATTCCGATCATTGTTGCCATGGCTGCAACACAGAACGTGAATGCTGCGATTTCTGGCGGGCCGGTTGCCCTTGTCGCTGGTGCCATCGTGACTATTACAGGCTTTTTGTTGGTGCCGACGATATCTAAAATTGGTTTGTCCCCAAAAAATCATGACTGAGTTAATTGAAGAAGTAGTCGGTAAAAATGGACTACTCGTAGCTTTCCTTTTTGTGGGTATAATTATGTGGCTATCTTTTCTAATCTCTTCCCGCCTCACAAAAAGTAAAATTCCCGGTGTTGCCATTGCCGTGTTCGCCGGCCTGTGTCTTGCCCTTTTAGGAGACAAAAAAGGGATAGCTGATATACCTTTATTTGCCGGTATGGCCCTGATGGGTGGAGCCATGCTCCGAGACTTTTCCGTGGTGGCAACTGCCATGGGTGCCGATTTGGAAAAAATAAAACAAGCCGGACTTGCCGGGGCAGTTAGCCTGGTGGTGGGTGTCACCTTTTCTTTTTTCCTGGGAGTGATTATTGCCTATTTCATGGGCTATTCCGACGTTATAAGTCTGACCACAATTGGTGCAGGAGCATGTACCTATATCGTCGGTCCGGTGACCGGCGGAGCCTTGGGAGCCAGCTCCGAAGTCATGGCCATAAGCATAGCTACCGGTGTCGTCAAAACATTGGTCGCAACCGTCGCTACCCCATTGGTAGCCCGCTTCATTGGTTTAAATAATCCGCATTCTGCCGTGGTGTTTGGTGGATTAATCGGGACAACCAGTGGGGTGGCTGCCGGCTTAGCTTCCACCGATCCCAAACTGGTGCCTTACGGAGCTATGACGGCCACATTTTACACGGGACTAGGTTGTTTATTATGTCCCTCCGTCTTTTATTTCCTGGTCCGGAGTCTTATGTAGTTGGTAAATAATGGATTATATTTAATCTTTGCTGTTAGTCTTTTCTTTTCTATGGTAATTAGACCTTGTTTTTTTGTAAGCGTGATGTCGCAGCATGCATCATTGCTCCCGCTATTTATTTGGACGCTAATATTTCTTGGCTGTGAAACCTCCTCCGAAACAGATCCGGAAGCGAGTAAACCACCCAATATTATATTGATCATGGGTGACGATATGGGATACTCAGATATCGGATGTTACGGCGGAGAAATCAATACTCCACAACTCGATGCTTTAGCTGCCGGTGGATTGAGATTTACCCAGTTTTATAATACAGCCCGTTGTTGTCCTACGCGGGCATCTTTATTAACCGGGCTATATCCTCAACAGGCGGGAGTGGGTCATATGGTCAGCGATAGAGGAACACCTGCTTTTAAAGGTGATCTATCACATAATGCTGTCACCATTGCAGAGGCATTAAAAGGTGCTGGATATGCCACTTATATGTCAGGTAAATGGCACGTGACACCCTATGTTATCGAAAACCCGGATAAGCACAATTGGCCACGGCAGCGGGGATTTGATAAATTCTTTGGGATGATTTCCGGTGCCGGAAGTCTTTATGACCCGAGATCCCTGACAGAAGATAATGAATATATTGCACCGCGTGAAGGATTTTATTGTACTACCGATTTTACCAATTATGCCATCCAATGCATAGAGGAACATGAGGGTGATCATCCATTTTTCCTGTACTTGTCTTATACTGCAGCGCATTGGCCTATGCACGCTCCGGATACTGCTGTTTCCAAATATAAGGGTAGATATGATGAAGGCTGGGATGCCTTACGTAGTGAACGCTATGCCAGGATGAAAGACATGGGATTGATCAATGCAAAATGGCAATTGACTCCGCGGGATTCTTTTATCCGGCCGTGGAATGA
>JABDLW010000170.1 GCA_013001805.1 Saprospiraceae bacterium
GTCATAAAGCCACCAATTGCAGACGCTGCTGCAGCGGCACTTCCTGATATGGCACCAAACAACATCGCTGCAATAATATTAACATGGGCCAGACCACCGGGTAAGGCACCTACAATTGATTTGGCAAAATCAATGAGACGGGTTGCAATACCACCACGATTCATAATCTGACCAGCGAGTATAAAGAAAGGAATGGCTAATAGTGCAAAGCTATCCAATCCGGTAGCCATTCGTTGTGCTACTGTTGTCACCGCTGGCAATGCCGGCATGCTTAGCAAGATGGTAAGTAATCCTGACAGACCAATACTCCAGGCGATTGGCATACCGATACCGATTAGAATTACGAAGGTCAAGACAAGTACTAAAATTTCCATTTGGTATATTTATCAGGATTTGGATAAGGACTGCTTGTGTGCGTTTAATTGATCTTTTATGTCGGTTATTTTATGATAAATAATAATGAGACCACTTAGGGGCATAACCGAATAAATAAAGGAAAGTGGCCACTGCAGAGCGGCAGATTCTTGTCCCAGGATTGAGGTCACATATACGAGTCGGCTGCCGCCCACAACCATTGCGGCAAATACAAACGCTATGACGAGTAAATTGATGATTACCATGAGACGTACACGTTTCGCGGGGGGTAAGGAATCAGGAAATAAATCAATGGCCAGATGCATGTGCTTTCCACTGGCATAAGCCGCCCCCAAGATGCCTATCCATATTAAAAGAAACCGGGCCAGTTCTTCTGACCATGAGGCTTGCGATCCCATTACATATCTGGTAAAAACACCCCAGAGTACATCGAGTGTCATTATTGCCATCAGAAAAATTAAAATCCATTCTATGGATTTGTCTAGTATTGCTCTCATTGTACTGCTTGTATTCTTTTAATTAAATCATAAAGCTCTGGTTCGTCCTGGTAGCTTTCAAATATATCTGCCACCTTTTCTGCAAATGGAGCTTTGTCCGGATAGATGATCTCAACGCCGGCTTTTTGTACCTCCGCCAAAGCTTCCTCATCAGCTTCTTTCCATAGTCTCCGCTGCTCAGGCACCGAATTGGCCACCGCTTCTTCCAGCCAGGCACGTTGCTGTTCATTTAATTGTTCCCAGGAATTGGTTCCAATGAAAAGTATATCAGGTACGGAAGTGTGCTCATCTATCGAATAGTATTTACATACTTCGTAATGGTGCGATGTGTAAAAACTTGGGGCATTGTTTTCTGCACCGTCCACTACTCCTTGCTGCAACGCTGTGTATAACTCACCAAAAGAAATGGGTGTGGGGGCACCTCCCATCTCTTTGATCATTTGAATGGCAGTTTGACTATTCATCACCCGGATTTTCAAACCTTGCAAATCCTCCGGTTTATGAATCGGTTTGTCTTTGGTATAAAAACTACGGCTGCCGGCGTCGTAAAAACATAGTCCACGCAACCAATATTTTTCACCATCCGCTAATAGTTCCTTACCGATTTCACCATTAAATACTTTCCACTGATGATCAGCATTTCTAAAGATATAAGGCAAGCCAAGCACCCGGAGATTAGGTACGAAGTTCTCAACAGCAGAAGCGGATACCTTGGTAATATCAACACTCCCTATTTGAAGTAATTCCAAAAGTTGTCGCTCAGAACCTAATTGTTCACCGGGATAAATTTCCATTTTCATCTGTCCATTAGAAATGCGTGTGAGCTCTTCTGCCATAAAGACCATCCCTTTATGAACCGGATGGGCGATATCCAGACCATGGGCCAATTTAATTACTTTAACGCTGCTGGTAGCACCACAACTGGAAAGGATGATAGCGGTTGTAAAAAGGAGAAAAGTAAAATACAGATAGTTTACTTTCATGATGATTTGATTTTCTGAATCAATGCAAGAGCATCTTGTACCATTTCTTTTAATTTTCCAAAATCTCCTGATTTTATTATGTCTCCGGAAATTAATTGGGATCCCATTCCAACACAAGTGACTCCGGCTTTAAACCATTTACCGAGACTTTCTTCGGTTGGGGCAACACCCCCGGTTGGCATGATCGATGTCCAGGGTTGTGGGCCTTTAATAGCCTTTACAAAATCAGGTCCATAGGTTCCACCGGGAAATAGCTTCACAATTTCACAACCTAATTCTTCTGCTCTGCCTATTTCACTTAATGAACCACATCCTGGTGACCAAAGGATTTTACGCCGGTTGCAGACCGATGCCAGGTCTTCTCTTAGTGAAGGGCTGACGATAAAATTGGCACCTAATTGAATGAAAATGCTTGCGGTTCCCGCGTCGGGTACCGAACCGACACCCAACATCATGCCCGGCAAATTTTTCAATGTATATCTATTTAATTCACCAAATACCTCATGGGCGAAGTCACCTCGATTGGTAAATTCCAAAACTTTTGCCCCTCCTTCATAGCAGGCTTTAATAATTTGTTTTCCCAGTTCAATGTCCGGATGGTAAAATAACGGTACCATACCGGTTTCATGCATAGCATGAGCTACCTCCAGTCGTGAATATTTGGCCATCTCTTAGAATTAGGATTTATGATTTAAAATGTAGGATTTATTTTTTTTAAACAAAGGAATAGTGAGAGATTCTTAGCGGTCATCGGCTAACCCGTCCACTTGCATCGCCCTTTAATAATTTTTGCACCTCGTCCAGAGTAGATAAATTTGCATCACCATAAATGGTGTGCTTTAGGGCTGATGCCGCTACAGCAAAATTCAAAGCATGCTGATCATTTTCCGGATAACTCAAAAGCCCGTAAATTAACCCTCCCATAAAACTGTCGCCACCACCGACTCGATCGACAATGTGTGTAATTTGATAGGTAGGAGACTCTAAAAGGTCTTTTCCGTTATAGAGGACGCCCGCCCAGCTATTATGAGATGCACTAATCGATCCCCGCAAGGTGATAATTGCCTTCTTACATTTTGGAAACCGTTTGATCAATTGTTGACCGACGGAAATATAGGCTTTGGCATCGATCGTGTCTCCATGGGTTACATCAACACCTTCCGGGTGAATATCGAAATGTTTCTCTGCGTCTTCCTCGTTGCCAAGAATAATGTCACAATGATTGACTAGTGCCGGCATGATTTCATGCGACGCTTTTCCGTATTGCCACAAGTTTTTACGAAAATTCAAATCAGTTGAGATGGTGATACCCAACTTGCTCGCAACTTCCAAAGCTTCCAATGTAGCATCTGCTGCACCTTGGGAAATGGCTGGTGTAATGCCAGTCCAGTGAAACCAATTCGCATCTGCAAATACATCTTCCCATTTAATCATACCAGGCCGGATCTCAGCCATTGCCGAATGATCGCGATCATAAACGACTTTGCTGCCCCGGGACACCGCACCCATTTCCAGAAAATAAATGCCCAATCTTGAACCACCTCTGACTATATTATTGACACCAACATTTCTTTTGCGCATTTCCATCAAAGCACAATCTCCCAGATCATTATTAGGCAAACGGGTCACGAAATCTACGGGAATACCATAGTTTGCCAGGGAAACGGCTACATTGCTTTCTCCCCCGCCATAAATTACTTCGAAGCTGTCGGCTTGCGAGAAACGCCTAAAACCAGGCGGCGTGAGTCGAAGCATTATTTCACCGAAAGTGACAACTTTATTCTTTGTACTCATATCAAACTAAATAAAATTAAAATTTATGTATTTGTTAAAAACCGAAATATTCCTTCGCGTTAAAATAACAGATATCCCGAACTATTTTTCCCGCCCACTCAACATCATTGGGCAATTCTCCATTTTCGATGTCATTTCCAAACAAATTACATAGTATTCTTCGGAAATACTCATGCCGCGGAAATGAAAGAAAACTTCTACTATCTGTGAGCATCCCTATAAAGCAACTTAATATACCCATATTCGACAAGGTATTCATTTGCTCCTCCATCCCCAGTTTTTGATCCAGGTACCACCATCCCGATCCAAATTGCATTTTGCCCCTTATCGATCCATCATTGAAGTTGCCAATCATAGTTGCCAGAACTGGATTGTCATTTGGATTGAGATTATAAAGTATTGTTTTTGCCAATTGATCTGATTCGTCTAATCTGTTGAGGAATCGTGAGAGATTTGAGGCCTGTTGCCAATCGCCGATAGAATCAAAACCTGTATCGGGACCTAGTTTGTTCTCCATCCTTAGATTGTTGTTTCGCAATGCCCCAAGATGAAACTGTTGCGTCCAACCTAACTCATGGTATTTCTTGCTAAGAAAATTTAAAACTGCCGACCGGTAGATTTCCGCATCAGCAAAATCAATCTTATCTCCTTTTAATCCCCTCTTCAAAATGTTGTTCGCTTTTTTTCTGCTGAATTTCGCAGCATGAATGTGTTCCAAACCATGATCACTCAATTTGCAACCCCTCTCATTAAAATAGTTCAAGCGTTTTTCCAAAGCTGAAAAAAGGTCATCAAGATCTTTGATGGAAACATCGGCTGCATGTCCCAATTTTTTCAGGTAAGTGGTAATGCGGGTTGCATCTTGAATAGCCAGAATCTTGTCGGGTCTGAAAGCAGGGAGTACCGTCACCCCAAAGTTATCAGCTTTTATCTGGTCGTGATAGCGAAGATCATCTGCCGGATCATCCGTAGTGCAGACGACCGCCACATTCATTTTTCTGAGGATGCTTCTTACCTTGAATTCCGGCTGCTGCAGCATATTGCTTGCCTGTTCATAGATCGGGTCAGCTGTCTGAGAAGAAAGCAGATCTCCTATATCAAAGTACCTCTGGAGCTCCAGGTGTGTCCAGTGATAAAGTGGGTTTCGCATGGTATATGGTACGCACTCAGCCCATTTTTGAAATTTCTCGTTATCAGGGGCACTGCCGGTGATGTATTTTTCGTCAACTCCGAGCGTACGCATGGCCCTCCATTTGTAGTGGTCTCCATCCAGCCAAATCTTGGTTAAATTCTCAAACTGGTGGTCATTGGCGATCTGGTCTGGTGGCAGATGGCAGTGATAGTCTATAATGGGAAGGTCCTTGGCATAGTCATGGTAAAGTCGCTCTGCTGTTGTTGTTTGCAACAGAAAATGCTCATTTAGAAACGGTTTCATTCGTTGGTTATGTGATCAGGCGTGTTATACCTGCTTAGGAAAAAATTTAATGCTGGTTAATCTACGAAAAAAGTTGCTTAATCAATCGATTGTGTAATCGATATGCGGCCAAATAATTAAATAAGTGCTGACCTTTAAACCTGGGTTGAGTTTTTAATCAAAGAGAGATGCGCCAGGTGATGTTTACCATGCCATGCATACAACTTGCATACGGCTCCCAGAGCATATTTTTTACCATATTCAGGATGGATGTAATAGAGATCAAAGTCATCCACTGCCATACTTTCCAGTAATTTTACCCATCGGTAATGTAGCGCTTCCAATAGATTTAGTGAAATTTCTACTGGAGTTTGAAAAGTATCTTCCAGCGAAGCCCAACGGTCTTCATGATAGGGTTTTATGGTGGGACTTTCTTCGGTGAGGACCAACTTAAAGCGTGAATATGCCTGTAGATGGCTGTCGGGAACATGATGGATGACTTGACGTGCATTCCAGCCACCTGGCCGGTAAGTTGTGTCAAGCTGTTC
>JABDLW010000177.1 GCA_013001805.1 Saprospiraceae bacterium
ACCGGATTTATTTCTCAGTTTAAGCCAGGATGGCTGGATAAATTTCCCCGGCATATACTCAATTCCATCAACCATAAAATATCTGGTTTTGCAACAACAAGGGAAGGAAAGATCATTTACGGATCAATAGCCACTGCTTTCTTAATAATGCTTACCAGTCTGGTATTAACATCCGGACCACGCAAGAACATTAGCCACCGGGAAGATGAAAGTAGTAAAGCGCTGGTCAATAACCTTCAGCCTGATGCGGCAAAGACACTTCCTTTAAATTACGTCGAAGTTACCGAAGCCAGCTCCGAACCGGAGATTGTAGAGGCTCAAATTCCGGAAGCTGCGCAAAATCCGATTCAGGAAGAGAGCGATAAGAAACCACCGATCAAAAGTGAGCGTGAGGAGACAAATATCATCCCCGTCAGGAAAGACTCCGTTGAAGAGCAAATTCCAACTCCCCAGGAGACGGAAAGGACACCGGAATTACCCAACAAAGATTCCCGTAAAGAAGAGGAAATCGCAGACGTCAACGAAGGACGGGAAGAGCCGCAAGCAGTGGTAAATGACATCAATGAAAGAGAGACTAAAGTAAAAACTGCATTTAAGCAGATTTCAGTTACTCTACCTGCGCAAGAAATAACGGGAATATTTGCGCAAGATATTTCATCAAATCGTGCTTCGAAAAACCAAATAATTTTTCTGACTAATCAGACAGAAGTGAAGGTAGATGGTCATGTGGTCATAGAAAGAGGTGCAAGAATAAAAGCAGAGGTCAAAGACGCGGTATCTTCTACTTCCAAACCCAAGGCATTTCTTGCCATCCGCATGATCGCAGTTGAAACGATTGATGGTCATTGGACTGAACTACAATACCCGGTTTACAGTGACCGGGCCAGCCATGAGGTTATTTTCAGAAAGGGAATGACCTTGAAAAAACTAAAGCTGAAACCCAGTACTGTTTTCCTTAAAGTTTATCAATAATGAATAAATCAAATAAAATGAAACACTTTAGACTATTTCTTTGCCTGGCGTCTACTGTTTATGCGACTTGCATATTTGCCCAGGATATTCGTTCCAGTACCACCGGCTTTTCTTTTGGCCTCCATGGTAAATTTACTGACTGGACATCGACCAGCAATTTTGTCGGCAGCTTAGATGAAGATGATCCCAATGGAATTGGAATTGGAGCGAGGATAGCCTATGGCCTTAATGAGAGCTTTAGCTTTTATTTTGGTTACGCTCATGCTAACTATGCCCAAAATGAAGATTGGGATCAGTACACTCATCAACTTTTGCACCTTGGTCTCAGGGTCAATTTTGGAGCCACGCTAAAATCCCTGAGGCCGTACTTACAAGCCGGTGTAGGCCAACACACCATGAAAATCGATCCAATCATTTTCGGCAATGATTTCTCCACCCTGTACGCTTTGAAAATGAACGGTATTGGAGGTGAAGCAGGTATCGGCTTGCAATATTTCGCCACGCCTAGTCTGGCTATTGACATAGGCGTATTCGGTAGGTTTGGAAACTTCAGCGGCATCACTCTCAACGGGGTCAACTTCGATCCAGAGACAAGTACTGATTTCCGATTTCTCGGGCTGGAGGTGGGTGTCACCTACTTTCTTCAGTAAACCGTCGATAAATAGATGAACATAATTTTTAAATCCCTCTAAATAGATTAAACATGATTGATGGAATAAAAGTCTACACAAAATTATCTCTGCAAGACCGGTTATCCGTGAGCCAGGGTACCGAAACGGTTGAATTACTTAATGGTAAACCCACTCTGGCGCCAACCTTTGTACCAAGAGAACCTTGGAAACCAGTTAGTCCTAATCAACTAGATCAGTTAAGGGGTGATACAAGCAAGCCACCATATCAAAGTATCGGCCTGGTCCGCCTGCCAAATCACATCCGAGATCTCTGGAAAAACACAGACATTGAAAGTGCTACTACGGAAGCCGATATCCAAAGATTACCCCTACACCCGCTGTATAGTGAAGCCATTAAATCGACAGGTAATTGGGCTGCCGGATTTCAGATCGAAAAAGAAAAGATGATCATGCATAATCTCGCATGCATTTCTAAAGGACTTCGCACGGTGACTTTCAATCCTAGGGAAAATCGTTATCTCGGATTACATCTCGATTCATGGGAAAAACAACCGTTGGATAAATTATCCGCGGTACGCAATCGACTCTGTATCAATTTGGGCCGAAGTCCGAGATACTTCCTCTTTGTAAATCAGGAAATTCATTCACTACGAAGAATGCTCGATATGCCCCGGGAAGGGCGGGCCAGAACGCTGATTCAAAATTTCCTCACTGCATTTCCCGATTATCCCGTCTTAAGAATCAAACTCAATCCCTATGAAGCCTATATCGCTCCGACGGAAAATCTAATTCACGATGGAAGTTCAGAAGATCAGCTCTATCAAGACGTACAGATCACCCTCAGATCCTTCTTTCAGGTGCCTGGTGTACAAGACACCATACTGTCTAAAGTGAAACATTTTTTTAGTGCAACTTGATGCGGTAGAAACCTCTACAGGAAAACCTGTACTAGCAAATCCATGTTTTTCATGCACATTTTCAGGGTGAATGCAGATTTCAAAACCGGTGGTTCTTATTGATCTTTGTATTATAAATAATTAAATAACTAAAATTCAAAATCATGACAACTTTCAAAAAGATCATCGTATTCCTAATGTGCCTTTCACCTTTTACCGTCGTAGGAAAGAATCAAAATAGTGAACAAACATTTAATGATCGCATCGACAAAATAAGAAATGGCATCACAACTAAAAAAATTGATTTTAATGACAAATCGGTATGTAACATTTTATCCTCATCACTTCAGTGTGGCAATAGTGCCAGTTCGTGGGACAATTGGGACAACTGGGCAAATTGGGATAACTGGGGAAACTGGGACAACTGGTCAAACTGGGATAACTGGGGTAACTGGGATAACTGGGGTAACTGGGACAATTGGGGAAACTATTAATAATAATTCGGAAACTACTCCACACCAAAACCAGAAACGGAGAAATCGGCAAATTAATTGATTTCTCCGTTCTTCAACCTTGACTTATTGTCAAAGAATTCACAAAAACTAAACCTAATACAAAATGACAAGTAATCTTGGTCCGGTGGAACTGATGGTAATCCAGGGTTCACCATTCTGCAATATAAATTGTAAGTACTGCTATTTACCCGATCGACTCAATAAGAAAAAGATCTCAAAAGATACTGTTTTCAAAATCATTGAACGCTTGGTTCAAGATAATTTACTTGGCAAGGAAATAAGCTTCATCTGGCATGCCGGAGAGCCCCTGGCCGTACCATTAGGTTTTTATCAGGATCTATTTAGTATCATCTCCCAATGTATTCCCAGCTCCACCCAGGTTCACCATCATATGCAGACCAATGCAACACTACTTAATGACCATTGGTGCACATTTATTAAAGAACATGATATAAAAATCGGAGTGAGTGTTGATGGTCCCAAAGAACTAAATGATTTGAATCGCTTGACACGTTCCGGTAAAAGTACCTTTACTAAAGTAATGAATGGTATTGATCACTTAAAAAAACACAATATTCGATTTCATACCATAGCCGTTATCACACAGGAAGCACTGTCACACCCAAATCAGATCTATGATTTCTTCAAATCCATTGGCGTGACTAAATTGGGTTTGAATATTGAAGAAATCGAAGGAATAAATACGACTTCATCTTTAAGCCTTGATCCCGCATCGATGCAACTACTAACAAACTTTTACGAGGTCTTATATGCAAGGCAACTGGATGACAACGATCCTGTCATAATCAGAGAACTCGATGATGCAAAACGTAAAATCCTGCAGATACCTCTGGACTACTTCTCCAACCATGGGATCACCCAACAGAATAATCCCTATCAAATTATTTCAGTAGATATTGATGGCAATTTTACCAGTTATTCACCTGAACTGCTGGGCCAAAAAGATGAACAGTATCAAGACTTCATCCTGGGAAATGTCCATGAAGAGTCATTTCTTGACGCTGCAGAGAAACCACTTTTTAAGACGTTGCGTGATGACATATTCAGAGGAATTCGCAATTGTGAAAAATCATGCCCCTATTTCTCCTTTTGTGGTGGGGGAGCACCTGCTAATAAATACTACGAAAATGGATCATTCAGCAGCACAGAGACTTTGCAATGTCGCTATAGCATCCAGACTCCTTTAGAAATTATCACACGCCGACTGGAAAGTGCAATGCCATAGGTCAAGATGATCATATCCCACCAGTCCAGATGTCCCTATCTCTCCTATCTCAAATGGTTGATTATTAGGTGCTTAAGAAATGGTAGATTTCAATTTCTATAGGTAAACCTATAGACGTTTGTATAGGCAAATCGGTGATAAAATCATGAATTACTTATATTGGTCCTACGATCTAATTTTGTGAAATTGCCTTTGAATGACAATCACACGGGAAACTTTTTAAAAAGGAAGTTGCGATCACACAGTTAACAAGGAAATTGCAACTCAGTTGAGATGTGTGATTTCATTAGGCTGATTTTCATCAAGTATAAAAAATAAAAATAGCATGTCAAAAAGTCCCATAAAAGTTATGCTGGTAGATGACCATCAAATCATCTTAGATAGTCTGGGACTACTTTTCAATATGATTGATCAGGTAGAGGTAGTAGCGACTACCAGTGATTCCCGCGAGGTATTGGATCTGATTAAAAAAATTAATATCGATATATTAATTACTGACTTTTCAATGCCGTACATGAATGGCGTGCAACTGACTCTGGCAGTCAAAGAACAATTTCCTTCCCTAAAAGTCATTATGCTCACTGTCGCCGACGAAGTAGGTGCTATTCAAGATGCCTATCGAGCCGGAATTGCCGGCTACATTATGAAAAAGGCTGATCGTCAAGAGCTGGAGTTGGCGGTGAAAACGGTTGCAGCTGGCCAGATGTATTTTAATAAAGAGGTGATGAAATCCATCCTGACACAAGAACCAGCGCACCATGATGACCTGCATGCGATGGAAAAGCTGAGTCAACTGACCAAAAGGGAAATAGAAATCATTAAATTAATCGCTCAGGAATACTCTTCTGCCGAGATTGCCGAGCAATTGTTCATTAGCGTAGGCACAGTCGAAACACACCGCCACAACATCATGCGCAAACTTGATGTCAAGAATGTCATTGGCATGATCAAATTTGCCTTAAAATACGATCTGGTCAAAGCATGAAAATTCGACACTTTTTAGTAGCGTTTCTGCTTTGTCAATTAAGTTCGACCACTTTCAGCCAGGCTAAATACCAGATAATGCTGGATTCTCTTGCCCGGATTTCAGATAGCCTGGGCCAGCAGGCGTATGCTGACTGGGACTCTGCTTACGTATATACATTGACTTTCACCATTGATCAAATGGCCTATTATCAGGACGGAAGGGCATCGGAATATCTGGATGAATTTGAAAGATACCATGAGAATTCAAACAATAGGATAGTTCATGGTTTGTACCTGCGATCAAAAGCCAGGGTCCTGGACCGATCCGGTAAAAACTCTGAAGCCCTCAACTACTATTTACAAGCCATTGATTCACTTAATAAGACATCCATTGCTCCCGGTGAGAAAGCGATGACGCTGGTTTACGCCGCTTTTTTACTAAATAATTCGGGATCACCGGAAAAATGTATCGATATGCTAAAGCAGGCGAGGCCTTATGCCGAGGAGGCAAGCGATCCCCTCCCACTCTACTACATTCTCGACTATATGGGTGACTATAATTACTACAGTGGATTTCAAATCGAAGATTATCCCGCTGCTTTAGATTATTACCGGCAAGCGGAAAAACTTATCGAAAAGCATGGCCTGGATAATAAGCGCAGCGACAATTACCTGGGACTGGCGGATGTCTACTACCGGCTGAAAAATTATGATAATGGAGATCAGTATTGGAATAAAGCGGACTCTATCGCCAGGGAGCACAATGACTACAATGCTTTATATGGATTATATGTGGATAAAAGTGAGATATTCCTGGATCAGGGGCGTCAGGACGAAGCCATCACTTTGGCTGAATTTGCCTATGATTTTGCCAAAAAGGCGGGATGGCCCGAAATAACAGCCCGGGCCGAAAATCAACTTTATTGGACTTATCGCACGGTTGGTGACTTTGAAAAGGCATTGTACTATTATGAAAAATATTCGACTACCCAGGATAGTATGAATAAGCAAGACCTGTTGAATAAATATTCTGAGCTTGAGGCGAAATACGAAAATGAAAAAAAGGAACAGGTCATCGTGGAATTGCAAAACAAAAACTTAAGGCAAACCAGAAATTTCCTGGTTGGAATTATTTTACTTAGTCTGTTACTGCTGGCTTTAGGCATTTGGACAATATTAAGGCTGGATCGTGATAATAAACTACTCATTGCGAAAAACAAGGAAATCCTGCAAGCTCAAATAGTTGGACAGACCATCGAACGAAAACGGGTAGCTTCTGAAATTCATGACAATCTAAATACCAAAGTAGCAGCTATTCGCTGGCAATTGCAGGCACTGGAACACAGTGTCGACGCAAAAGCCAAAAAAATTCTTGATAGCACCCTGAAATTAATAAATGATGTGTATGGAGATATCCGTCTTATCTCGCACAATTTGATGCCCGAAGAAATCGAATCAATTGGTCTGATCGAGACACTCAGCAATTTGATAAGCCAACTCAATATCAACAATCGAGTCCAATTCAACCTGATTACCGGCTCGGAAAGCCTGGAGCTTCCACCAGGCTTAATCTATCCTATTTATAACATATCATTCGAATTAATCAATAATATCTTAAAGCACTCACAAGCCAGCAACGCCTGGATTAGCATTGATAATGTAGACAATCATATCGTGATTAGCGTGAGCGACGATGGTAAGGGTTATAATCAGGCATCGAAACCCGGTGGGGTGGGTTTAAAAAACATCCACTCACGCGTGGAAAACCTCGGCGGACAAATTCATATTGAAAGCAAACCCAACGAAGGCACGAAGACAGTGATCAGAATCGCCGTTAATTAGGGGTCTGTGTCATAGTAGTTAGGTAATTGGGTAATTGTGTGACCAGGTAATTGGGATCTAAGCAAAAAAAACGAGGATTTATATCCGCGGTATTAAAATGAAAACCAAGAGAGCCGCGGATCTATATCCGCGGTGCTATCCTACCCGAATAAAAATGTATTCTTCAATTTATTTATTTTTATGGATTAAATATTCATCAAAAAAGCGGCCTTTGCCTGGCGTCCCCGCCGGCAAACCATTTTGGTCTTGGTAATGAGGTAATTCGGTAATTGGGTGACCAGGTGATTAGGTGACCAGGTGACTGGGGTTTAAGCAAAGAAACAGGAATTTATATCCGAGGTGTTAAAATGAAACCAAGAGAGCCGCGGATCTCATTCCGCGGTGTTCTGTGAAAAAAATGGGGGATTCGGAATTAGGTGACAATTGGGTGATCAGGTAATTAGGTGACCAGGTAATTAGTATTTAAGCGAAGCAATCGGAGATTTTATTTCCTCAGGATTCTATGAAAACCAGGAGAGCCGCGGATCTCATTCCGCGGTGTTCTGTGAATTAACTTAAGAACCAATTTATAATCACAGATGAAATATTCATCAAAAAAGCGGCCTTTGCCG
>JABDLW010000223.1 GCA_013001805.1 Saprospiraceae bacterium
GACCAATACAATCAGGCAATTGCTTTGTTCGGGAATAATGCCAATTCAGAAATGGCCTCTTTCCTCTTAGGAGAAATAGAACGTCAAGACCTTGATTTTTCCACTAAGCGAAGGATCGTGGATGCGCTTGGCAATTCCGGGAGTGGCCAGGAAGCACTTTATCATCATATCAAGAAAGGAAAAATGCCTGAAGACCTCCTTTTGGCATCCGCAGTTAAACTACTCAATTGTTGGAATTCAGCCATTCGCAGCGAAGCTCCCGCAATTTTAGCCAGTATTCCAGAAGCCAACCTTGGAAAAGAGCCGGATATATTTACAATCTCGCGTAAGACAGGAAATGAAACGCTGGGAAAAGAAGTTTTTGTGGCAAACTGTTCAAATTGCCACCAGATAGATAATCAGGGCATCCGTTTTGGTCCGGATCTCAGTGAAATTGGAGACAAGCTATCAAAACGAGGTTTATATCAAGCCATCTTATATCCTAGTGCTGGAATAAGTTTTGGCTTCGAGGGTGTAAATATTACACTCAATAGTGGGGATGTATATCAGGGATATATTGAAAGCCGCACTGATGATGGTCTGCAATTACGAATTCAATCAGGTCAATCAGTAGCAATTAATAATACAGACATCAAAGACATACTGGAAATCGAGCAATCCCTAATGACAGAAGGTCTATTCCGTACTTTTTCTGAGCAAGATCTGATCGATCTGGTATCTTATCTCGAGACATTGACTAAGGACCAAGTCACCCTTTGAGTTATTGAGCTATGTCTTATAAGGCTTCCGGTATTCTTTGGTTCTTAGCGCATTGGCTTGTTTATCCTTTGCAAATTTCTCCTTGACGGGATCCCATCTGATTGGCTTTCGCATCTGATAGGCAATATTTGCCAGATTACAAACGCTGGAAGAGCGATGACCGGTTTCAACATCACATATGGGTTGAGTGCGGTTTTTGATAGCTGAGATCCAATCCTGGTAATGATTGTCACTGTGGTAAACTTTGTTGTCATTTGGACCGATCTTGATTTCAGAAAGTTCTACCGGGTCCGAATCCAAAAAACTGCGGCTTACATCGAGTCGCCCTTTACTACCAATAAATCTGACTGCCCACCCTCTGCCAAAGTCCTCATGAACCATTTCTATTCCGTTATCATAGATCATTTTTAGTCCACGTTTCGCCAATGGATCTGATGGAGGAATTAGTAATACCGGTCCCGATGCATCCATATCGAGAGCCCATTGTACAATATCAAACATATGCGCTCCCCAGTCGGACAAAATACCTCCACCGTACTCCCTATACTGCCGCCACTGGGCCCAGACGTCTTCTTCAAGTGGAGGTGCAATTCCAGGATGGTATCCCCGTTCTGGGGCTGGTCCCAGCCATTGGTCCCAATCCAGCGTCATTGGAGTAGGTTCTGATGCAAGATTGCAATGTACTGCCGGATCTCCAACACTCACCAGGACCTTTTGAATATCACCTATATAGCCATTTCTTACAAGCTCAGCGGCAAAGCGAAATCTTTCATTGGACCGCTGCATACTTCCTGTCTGAAGTACCCGCTTGTACTTAGCCGTGGCCTTCACCATAGCTCTCCCTTCAACGATTGTATGAGCGAGCGGTTTTTCACAATAAACATCCTTCCCTGCCTTCATTGCATCAATGCTCATTTTGGCATGCCAATGGTCTGGAGTAGCTATGATGACAGCGTCAATGTCTGGAGATGCCAGTAATTCACGATAATCACTGAAAATAGATACCGGAGATTTCGGGAGACCACTTTCTGCATTAACCTTTATAACATGATCTTTAAAAAAGGAAAGCTTTCTACTATCGACATCACAACCAGCCAGGATTATACATTGATCCTGTTTTGCAAACCGGGAAGCCAGACCCCTGGATTGTTTTCCAGTACCTATAACTCCCAGGGTGATAATATCACTGGGAGCAGTATAACCTGGCCCTCCCAGCACATGTCGCGGCACTATGAAGGTGCCTGCTGCGCATTTTGCGCTGTCTAAAATAAATCGCCGTCTTTGCATTTTTATCACAGTAGATGATCAATATTTTATATTAGCAAGAATGTACAAAAATTAGACCGCTTGGTGTTTTACGCCCAAGAAATAAAGTAGATGCTTTCGAGAGACCATATATTGGGAATTTTTTGCGAAATTAACCTTATGACAGATAATTCTTTGACTTACAGAAGTTTATACGTTGCTTTGACATGCTTGAGTCTGGCCTGTTGTTGTTGTGTCGACGATACGGGTCCTGCTTCTATGGACTGGGCCTATTATCAAGGAGATCCCGGCTCTAATCAGTACAGTCCTGCCGATCAGATCAATAGGCGCAATGTGGGAGAATTAGAAATTGCGTGGACTTATGCTTGTGGTGATGGTGATTCACTGGGCCGATCTCAGATCCAATGCAATCCCCTGATCATTGATGGTACTTTATATGGAACGAGTCCAAAACTCAAGCTTTTTGCTCTGGATGCCGCTACTGGAAAGCATAAATGGACTTTTGATCCTTTCGTGAATAGCTATGAAATGTACGGAATGGGAGTCAATCGTGGACTGGCCTTCTGGTCGGATGGTGACTCCCAGCGGATTTACTTCGGAGCCGGAAGTTTCCTTTATGCAGTAAATGCCCTGGATGGTGTCTTACATGAACACTTTGGCGATGAGGGTCGTGTAGATTTGCATGTGGGACTTGGTGCCCACGCTGCGGAGTACTTCATTGCTGCAAATAGCCCTGGTGTTATTTATAAAGATCTTTACATTATTGGGGTCAGGGTTTCGGAAGCCATGGGAGCTGCGCCCGGAGACATCAGAGCTTTTGATGTTCATAGTGGAGAGCTAAGATGGACATTTCATACAATACCGCAGCCCGGAGAGTTTGGACACCAGACTTGGCCAGCCAATAGCTGGAGGGACATGGGAGGAGCGAATGCCTGGAGTGGTCTAAGCATTGACCATGAGCGAGAGATTGTTTTTGTACCCACAGGCTCTGCCGCTTATGACTTCTATGGTGGCGATCGCCATGGGGAGAACTTATTTGCCAATAGCCTCATTGCTCTTGATGCTAATACGGGTGAACGCATCTGGCACTTTCAGACTATAAGGCACGACCTGTGGGATCGAGATTTGCCCGCTCCGCCTAATCTGGTCAACATTACAAAAGACGGTAAAAATGTAGAAGCGGTGGCTCAGATTACCAAAGCCGGTTTTGTATTTCTATTTGAACGTGAAACAGGCCGGCCAATATTTCCAATGGAAGAGATCAGTGTGCCAAGTTCCCACTTAAGGGGCGAAGCGGCCTGGCCTACTCAATTAGTTCCCAGCAAGCCTCCCAGGTTTTCCCGGCATATCTTTGCTGAAAAGGATATAACGCAGCGAACTCCGGAAGCTCATGCTTATGTCAGAGCAATATGGCATAGCTTACAGAAGGGTACTGAATTTATTCCTCCCAGTGAAGAGGGTACCTTATTACTACCGGGCTTTGATGGAGGTGGAGAATGGGGAGGAGCAGCAGTGGATCTGGACGGTATTATGTACGTGAATGCCAGCGAGATGCCATGGATCATTAAGATGATCGAGTATCAAACTGAAGAAGATGGCCTACTTTCATCTAAAGGGCGCAATATTTATGGTACTCAGTGTCAATTGTGCCATGGTGCGGATAAAAAGGGTGCAAGTATTTATACTGTGCCTTCACTGGAAAATCTCAAGGCGCGAAAAACCGAAGCGGATGTTGCATCAATTATAAAAAATGGACAAGGCATGATGCCTTCCTTTGCATTCCTCAATGATGGAGATATCAGGGCGATAACAGCTTTTCTTTTTGATTCGCAGGAACTGATGACACCTGAAGATAAAAAATCATCTCTGGCAAGGCAATCCTGGAAGTATCCTTACTTCATGAGTGGCTACGTGCGCTTCAAGGACCATGAAGGTTTTCCTGCTCTCACTCCCCCCTGGGGCACCTTAAATGCCATTGATCTGAATCAGGGAATCCTAAAATGGAAGGTGACACTGGGGCAACATCCAGATATTGAACTGACCGGGGATTCACTTACAGGTACTGAAAACTATGGAGGTCCCATTGTTACTGCCGGAGATTTGCTTTTTATCGCAGCAACGATGGACGAAAAGATCCGGGCGTTTGATAAATATACGGGAGCCTTGCTTTGGCAACACGATCTACCGGCGGCAGGCTACGCCACACCTGCTAGCTATGTGGTTAATGGTAAGCAGTATATTGTAATCGCATGTGGTGGTGGAAAGATAGGCAGCAAGTCAGGAGATAGCTACGTAGCTTTTAGTTTATGATGTCGTAAATGTGGCTATAAATTTGTCATTTCAAAACCTGGCAATGGCTGGTTAAAGGTAACTTGCCACCCGTGGCAGTTAAAAAACAGATATTATGGCAATATCTAAATTCTTCCAATCTCTATCTGACGATAATAAATGCAGATAAAAACCCATGCCTATTCAGCTAATTGTCAAGCTCCTACCTTTTCACGATTCATCCTTACCGACCTAAGAATTTATCAAAGTACTCGAGATCAGATCTCCAAATAAAATTGGTTTATCGATTTGTCAAGATGTTTTCCTATATTTAAAACAGCCCCGCAAACTTGATTCTTCTGTCATGAAAGTCTTATTGTGGATAGCAACTGTTTTCTTTTTTCTTTTGTCATGGTGGTGGTATGTCTGCCCGCATAAGAAAGTTTGTCCTTTTGGGAGCTATGCCATGGAAAGCAATATTTCTTCTGAAGTTACGCCACCTGAATCCGATCCCCCACCTGAATTGATAGTTAGTCCACTGTCATTTGACTGGGCTTCTGACAAACCGATTACAAACGATTTATTCGAAAATTACCGGGACTCAATCATTTTGCAATTGGGAGAAACCGATATTCTGGAAATCATGGGCGGCTATTTTGAGGATGAGAAGATGAATTCCTCAGTTCCTGATCTGGGTATGGCCAGGGCACAGCAAGCCAGGTCTCTTTTCGAAGACTTGCCGGATCGTCGAATAGATCTAAAGAGTGCCATGTTCCAGCGAGAAGCCGGCAGTGAACGCAACAGACCCTTTCTGGCTACCAACTTCCGCAGGATCATAAATAATGAATCCTTAAAAGAAATTGAGGGAACAATGATTATTAATTTTCCCCATGCTTCGGATGAAATGCTGACCAACGTCGAGTTAAATGCATATCTTGATGATCTGGTCCAGCGCTTAAAGACTACCGAGGAAAAGATTCATCTGGTGGGACATACCGATAGCTCTGCAGGATCAAATAGAAACCTGGCACTTGGATATAAAAGAGCAAATGCCATTAAAAATCTTTTAATCAGGAAAGGCTTGTCTGCCGACCGGATATCAACCGATTCAAAAGGGGAAACGGCACCCATAGCCAGCAATACATCGGCTGAGGGCCGACGGCAAAATCGTCGGGTCGAACTGACGATTATTCCATAACGAAAAACACTTCACATCAATGTTCACTTTATTACAAGTCCAAAACCCTGTTCTCAGACCTGGCACCGGCACTTTTGTTTCTCATAGTCTTGAGATCTTTTTGATATGTCTGGTCATGTTTTTGTTGGGGTGGTTTCTTCATCACTTGATCCATTGCACCAGACATAAAAGTAAAATAAGTGAACTTGAGGCAAATCTTAGAAGTGCCCGTACGCGGATTGGTGATTTAGAGGGAGACCTGGAAAGCTGTAACGCAGCCATGATCAATGTCAAAGGTGAAAATGCAGCCCTAAGCACGAAATTAGCTCGACTGGAAGACCAAACCTCCATGAATATAAGCAGCAAGAAAGAAGCTGTTCCAGTCGCTGTCAAAGCACCTCCGGTTTCTGAGGAAGCTGTTGTTTCCAGCCTGGCAACCGACATTGTTGGGTCAGGGGGCACAGGCTTCGATGCCGATGGTGCAAAGGCGGTTTTTGGTCGTAAGATCAAGGAAGACGACTTAAAAATTGTGGAGGGAATTGGACCAAAAACCGAGCAATTACTTCATAACTCTGGTATCCATACCTGGCGGCAACTAGGAAATACTTCGGTACCGCAATTACAAAGCATACTTGACAAAGCCGGTGATCGCTTTCAATTGCTTAATCCGGGTACCTGGCCCAAGCAAGCGAGAATGGCTGCAGAAGGACAATGGATCAAACTGCGTGAATACCAAGATTATTTGGTAGGTGGAGTCGAACCCGATGGAGAAGTGCCGTCATCGACAGAGAGTAGCAGCGATGTCCAGTACATCATGGGAAAGAGAATTCGACAAGATGACCTAACCGTCATTGAAGGTATCGGACCAAAGATCCAGTCCTTGCTCGGTGATAACGGGGTAGATACCTGGTTCAAGTTGGCTCAGAGTTCGTCGGCCAGACTTCAGGAAATCCTTAATTCAGCGGGTGATCGGTACCGGA
>JABDLW010000224.1 GCA_013001805.1 Saprospiraceae bacterium
CCTGCTGCCTGACATCCCAGGAGGAGGAATTCCAGCTAAATTGGACCGGGATGAAAAAACTACATTACTTCTCCCCTTTGATAGTTCGCTATCAGGGGAGGATGGCGAGAATCCAGAAAATAGCCCAATGGTGTCCTATGGGGAGGGCATTCATGGTCAAGCAGCTTTGGTTTCAGAAGGTGTGGAGTTAATCTATGGTGCCCCAAATAATATCGATGCTCAGGCGGGTACCGTTGAATTTTGGATTCAACCACAATGGTCCGGTGACGATGGTGGTGAGAATGATTTTTTACTTTTTGGTGAAATTCCGGGCGCCATATTTATTCACCGGGTATTTGGGTCTGTAGAAATCATAGCCAATTTGGCTGGTGAGGCTCCAAATTTTCAAGTGGCCGCAAATGTTGGCAATACCACTTGGCAGGCAGGGGAATGGTACCATGTGGCATTTACATGGAATTCGGATAAGGTGCAAACATATCTTGACGGGACTCTTCAAGCAGAAACAAAAATCAACTTTGATTTACCACAGCTCAATGCTTCAAACTTCAAGATTGGAAGTGTCGCTGCACCACTCAATGCTTATTTGGATGAGTTTCGTATAAGTGACACCGTCCGGTCGGCTGCTGAAATCTTGCATTCTTACCAATCTGGTGGCAAAGTGCGGGTAATCCCTCTTCCTGATAGCCGACCTGCTTTCAGTGATATTAGAATTCATCAAGAGAGCGGCGATCTCCTGGCCTATGTATCTGACATGGGTTATTTTCATTCAATAGATAAAGGGAGTTCCTGGACACAGATAGATCCCAATCGCGATCACTTACCCTTTAACGGTCGCACGGTTCTCGCGATCGCCCCATCCAACCGGGATCTTGCCTATGTGTTGAATGCGAGTCAAAAAGATGGAGTATTCCAGGAACGGTTTTACCGGGTCGATTTATCCAATGAGACCATTGTTGATCGGTCGGCTAATATTTCCTCCGGCGAGGACAAGATTTATGGCAATGAGTACCAACTGGTCGTGCAGGTAAAGCCGGATAATGAGGATTTCGTTCTGGTTGGAGGTGCTCAATTATTTCGTTCCACCAACGGTTTTGATCGGATTTCCGATCGTCAAGAGTATTACATTGGCGGTCATGAGTTTGTCGATCCGCATGTGGATAACCATATCATCATTTTTGACCCCAATGATCCGGACGTTGTTTGGCTGGGTAATGATGGCGGTGTATGGCGCACCAGTGACATCACTCGTGTTGCCTCTTCACTGCCCAGCGTGATTTGGCAAAATAAAAATAATGGATACCGGGTAACCCAGTTCTACACAGTGGCTATTCACCCCGATGCGGGAGCGCCACAAATCATGGGTGGTACTCAGGACCGTGGCACTCCCACTATTAATCAAAACAGCTCTGAGATCGCCCCATTTTTGTCCGATGCATTTGGTGGAGATGGCAGTTGGTGTTGGTACGGTAGGCAATACGCTTATGCTTCCGCACAAGGCGGAGAAATGTATCGAGTACCCTACAATAATCAGGGTCAACCCAGCATAGATGAAACAGGAGGCACTTTGCTGGCTAAATACACCGAAGAGGATGCTGCCGAGCGATTCTTTATTCACCCCTTTGTTCTTGACCCCAATGATGAAAATATTCTGTACTATCCGCAGGCCAATAGGATATACCGGCTGTTAGATAATCTGGATATAATCGAAGGTGGTCTGAGTGTCAAAGATGACTGGGATCATCATCCGGTTATGCGTGCCCCGGATAATTCCGTCATTTCAGCAATCGACATCTCTCATGCACCACCAAACATTCTTTACTATGCAACAAGCTTTGACAATGGAAAGATCTATAGGGTAGCAGAAGCTCACTCAACCAATCCGATTCAGGATGAATACGATATCCCCGGATTTACCGAAGGATCATTTATAAACAATATTGCGATCAATCCTGTGGATGCAGATGAGATTGTAGTGGTGATCAGTAGTTTTAATGTTCCAGCTTTATTTCACTCAGTAGATGGTGGCAGTACTTTCAGCAATGTCGAAGGAAACCTTGCTGACGATAAAAATTTGCCGGGACCTTCATTTGAATGGGTAGATATTCACGTATATAACGGCCAGAAGTATTACTTGCTGGGATCCCGGTTAGGCCTTTTTCTCAGTGAACAATTAGATGGTAACCAGACGATTTGGAATATACAAGCAGAAGATCTCATTGGATACCAGTTAGTTGACATGGTGGTCTCCCGGCCCTCCGATGGTAAGGTAGCTATTGCAACTCACGGTAGGGGCATTTTTACGGGCTTTCCGGTTACAGATAACACCACGACAGTCAATGACCAGGTCACTGAGCTGACCTTCAACATATATCCCAATCCGGCCAAAGCCAATACGGTCCTATTCCTGGAGGGAATTACCCAGGTGGAACGGATAAGAATGTTTGATATAAATGGAAGGATGATGCCAATTAACGCAGAATCGTCCGGAAAGGGGTTTCGGGTAAATCTGGGTTATCTACAGGAGGGAATGTATCTCATTGAAATAAAAAACGGAAATGACTTCGGCAGGCAGCGGGTGATGGTGTTTTGAGTGAAATCCTATGACGTTGTGAGGAAATTAGTACCGGCCATGTAGAAAATGAAGATAGACATTCTTCCTCGGGCCTTTTCGATCTAAAATAATTTTTCTAGTGCATCATCATTGATTTTAAGAATGGATGGACGAAATCGTAAAAATATTCAGATAGGTGATTACGTTGAAATTGTGCAGAAGCAAGATCAGGAATCGGGCGATCTCACAGACGGGATTGTGAAACGCATTTTGACTAAATCATCGTTTCCTCCCCATGGCATCAAAGTGATGCTGACCTCCGGTGAGGTGGGCCGGGTAAAAAATATACCGGAAGAATAATGATACTTCGCGGGAATTATTTTGTTTTTATCAAGCCGGAGAATATAAATCTATCTGGCTGGCTAGACAGGTTCTCCTCTACTTAAATCTGTTTTTACGGATCACGGTATTGATTTGCTACCCGGAGCCCAGAATTTATATTCTGAGGCGTTCTGCGAACGATGAAATTATTTTCTTATTAATTCGGAGAATATAAATTCTCCTGTTCAGATCGATCACGGTATTGATTTCATATCTGGAGCCCAGTGGATTCGACTCCAGCCTGTCCTGAGCTTACCCATAAGCTCACCATTACAAATTTACATTCTGATGCGTTCTGGGAAGGATGAAATGCTTTTCTTATCAAGCAGGAGAATATAAATCTATCTGGCTGGCTAGACAGGTTCTCCTCTACATAAATCTGTTTTTACCAATCAATGGTATTGAAGCCTGGAGCCCAGTGGGTTCGACTCCAGTCTGTCCTGAGCTTACCCATGGGCTCACC